>JAKLLE010000116.1 GCA_023150295.1 Giesbergeria sp.
GAGGGAGCACTGCGGGTCACCCACGGGGGAATCGATGCGATAGCGCTGCGCATTCTTCCTGACAACCGCAAAGTGCTCAAATATTGAGCACCGAAGTGTTTCCGCCATGTTGCGGTTTTGAATTTTGCAAGTCCCTCTATAAATTTAATAGCACGTGGCGCTTGATGGACGGGCGTTACGTGCCGATTTGATTCAAATTCTCCGCAGGCTGCGGATGCGTTCTTCCACCTCGGGGGCGTCCGCAGCATCGCCCGCATGGGCCAGGTAGGCCTGCAGATTCTGCAACGCCAGGGCATGGTGGCCGCAAGCGGCGTGGGCCAGCCCCCGGTCGCGCAGTCCCTGCCATTCGGTGGGCAGCAGGATGACCATGCGGTCGAGCACGGCGATCAGGCGCTGCCAGTCCTCGTGCGAGCGGTGCAGCTCCTTGAGGTTGCGCAGCATGCGCGCAATGATGTCGCGCGGCGCAGCAGGCTGCAGGAACAGCCCCAGCGGCAGATCGTCGGCCTGCAAGGGCTCGGGCACCCCTTGTTGAAACGGCGCCAGGCGCTCCACCAGGTCTTCGCGCGAGAGCGACTGGCCGGTGAACGGGTCGATGAGCACCTGCCCGCGCGACACCTGCGCCTTGACCATGAAATGCCCCGGAAACGCCAGCCCATGGGCCTGCAGCCCGATGCCGTGGGCCAGCTCCATCCACAGCACGCCCAGGCTGATGGGTATGCCCCGGCGAGTGCGCAGCACGTCGTTGAGGTAGCTGTTTTCGGGGTCGTAGTAGTTGTTGACGTTGCCGCCAAAGCCCAGGTCGGCGAAGAAGAACTGGTTGAGCACGCGCAGGCGCTGCAGGGCCGGCGCGTCCTGCGCCAGGTGCCGCTGCAGGCGCGCCACGAGCTGATCCACCTCGCTTTGCACCTGCTGGATGTCGAGCTGGGGGTATTCGTCCTGGGCAATGCTGACTGCGGCCTCCAGCAGCGGAAAGCCTTCATCGCTGTGCACCAGCGACGCAAAATACTCCAGCGGGGTGGGAACGGCCAGCTTCATGGGTTGGGCTCCCTTCAACGCCGCAGCAGGCTGCGCAGGCGCAGCCCACCCGCCCACAGCACGGCAAAGTACAGGGCCGCGGCCGCCGCCACCAGCAAGCCCAGCAGGCCTGCGCGCTGCAGGCTGTGGGCACGCATGGCCAGCCAGTCAAAGTGGTCTGAGGCCCACAGCAGCAGCACCGCCATCAGGCAACTGGCCGCCAGCACCTGCAGCGCATACAGCAGCCACCCCGGCGCAGGCACATAGGCCCCCCGCCGCAGCAAGCCCACCAGCAGCCACAGCGCATTGACCAGCGCCCCCAACCCGATGGACAGCGCCAGGCCCGCATGCGCCATCCGAGGCACCAGCACCACGTTGAGCAACTGCGTGACCACCAGCACCACCACAGCAATCTTCACCGGGGTGCGGATGTCCTGGCTGGCGTAGTAGCCCGGTGCCAGCACCTTAATGGCGACCAGGCCCAGCAAACCCGCGCCATAGCCTGCCAGGGCCACGGCGATCTGCCCCACATCACCGTCGGTGAGCTTGCCGTGGTGGAACAGCGTGGCCACCAGCGGCTGCGCAAAGGTCAGCAGCGCCACGGCGCAGGGCACAGCCAGCAACACCACCATGCGCAGGCCCCAGTCCAGCATGGCCGAGTAGCGCGCACCATCGTCCGCCGCCTTGGCCGATGCCAGCTGCGGTGTCAGCACCACGCCCAGCGCCACCCCCAGCAGCGCGGTGGGAAACTCCATCAGGCGGTCGGCGTAGAACAACCAGGTCACGCTGCCAGGTGCCAGGTAGGAGGCGATCTGGGTGTTGATCATCAGCGAGAGCTGCGCCACCCCTACACCCAGCATCGCGGGCGCCATGAGCGTCAGGATGCGGCGCACCTGCTCCGTCTGCCATGCCGCACGCACTGCGCCCCAAGTCACGCCAATGCGCGGCAGCAGGCCCATGCGGTGCAGCGCGGGCACCTGTGCTGCCAGTTGCAGCACACCGCCCAGCATCACGCCGCCAGCCATGGCATAGATCGGCTCCACCCCGCGCGCGGCCAGCAGCGGCGCGCCCCACCAGGCGGCGGCAATCATGCACAGATTCAGCAGCACAGGCGTGGCCGCAGGCACGGCAAAGCGCTTCCAGGTGTTGAGCACCCCCGCCGACAGCGCCACCATGGACATGAAGCCGATGTAGGGGAACATCCAGCGCGTCATGAGCACTGCGGCGTCGTAACCCTCAGGGTTCTGACGCAGGCCGCTGGCCAGCAGCCACACCAGCACCGGCGCACCCAGCACGCCCAGCACGCAGGCCAGCACCAGTGCCCAGGCCAAGGCCGTTGCCACGCTGCGGATGAGCACGCGTGTGGCTTCTTCGCCGTATTGGGTCTTGGTAGCGGCAAGCACCGGCACAAAGGCCTGGCTGAACGCGCCTTCGGCAAACAGGCGCCGGAACAAATTAGGAATGCGAAAGGCGACATTGAAGGCGTCGGTCAGCGCGTTGGCACCAAAGACCGAGGCCATGAGCAGGTCGCGCACCAGCCCCGTCACACGGGAAGCCAGGGTCAGCAAGGAGACAGTGGAAGCGGCTTTGAACAATGTCACGGCGCACAGTGTATGCGCTGCGACTGCGGCTCGCGGCGCCAGGCCCGGCTTCACCAGCGTGCCGCCTGAGTGCGTTGGGCTATAATGCTCGGCTTTGCTGGCAACATCCACAGACACAAGGAACACTTACCATGGCATCTACCAAGCCCAAGAAAAAGAACCCCCGCCTGGCATCGGGCCGCAAGCGCGCGCGCCAGGACGTCAAGCTCAACGCAGCCAACTCCTCGCTGCGTTCCAAGTACCGCACCGCCGTCAAGAACGTTGAAAAAGCCGTTCTGACAGGCGACAAGACTAAGGCCACCGAACTGTTCGCCAAGATGCAGTCCGTGGTGGACAACGTTGCCGACAAGGGCATTTTCCACAAGAACAAGGCGGCCCGCGACAAGAGCCGCCTGTCCGCAAAGGTCAAGGCCCTGGCCCTGGCCGCTGCCTGAGTCTTTTCACTCACAGCACACACAGCCCGGGCAGCCTTGCTGCCCGCCGTTTGAAACGGGTGCGCTGCCAGCAAAAACAACGAAGCGCCCTCCGGGGCGCTTTTTTGTTGCCGCGCTGTTGGACAATACGAACATGAACCACACCACCCTCAACGTCGATCCGGCCGAACTGGCCAAGTTCTCCGATCTGGCGCACCGCTGGTGGGACCCGGAAAGCGAGTTCCGCCCCCTGCATGAAATCAACCCCCTGCGGCTGGACTGGATCAACGGCCTGGCACCACTGCACGGCAAACGTGTGCTCGACGTGGGCTGCGGCGGCGGCATCCTGTCTGACGCGATGGCCCGCCGAGGTGCGGAGGTGCTGGGCATAGACCTGGCCACCAAGTCACTGCGCGTGGCCCAGTTGCACGCCCTGGAAGCACAGACCCCGCGCGTCACCTACCGCGAAGTGAGCGTGGAAGCCCTGGCCGCAGAGCAACCAGACAGCTTTGATACCGTGACCTGCATGGAAATGCTGGAACACGTGCCCGACCCCGGCTCGGTGGTGCGCGCCTGCGCCCAACTCGTCAAGCCGGGCGGCTGGGTGTTCTTCTCCACCATCAACCGCAACGCCAAGGCTTTCATGCTGGCGATTGTGGGCGCGGAATACGTCCTCAACATGCTGCCCAGGGGCACGCATGAATACGCCCGCCTCATCCGCCCCAGCGAACTGGCCACCCATTGCCGCGATGCGGGGCTGGACCTGCAGCAGACCAAGGGCTTGCAGTACAACCCGATCACGCGGCGCTACTGGCTCAGCAGCGACACCAGCGTGAACTACCTGCTGGCCACCCGCCGCAGCGCCTGAGCACATGTTTGCCCACATCCGTGCTGTGCTGTTCGATCTGGACGGCACCCTGATCGACAGCGCCCCCGACCTGGGCGCTGCTGCAGACAAAATGCGCACCGACCGCGGCCTGCCCGCCCTGCCCCTGGAGCACTACCGCCCTATGGCAGGCGCTGGAGCCCGGGGAATGCTGGATTGCGCCTTCGGTATGCCCCCAGAGCACCCCGATTTTTCGGCCTTCAAGGAAGAGTTCTTCGCCAACTACGAAGCCTGTCTGACGGAGCGCACCCAGGTCTTCCATGGCGTGGACGACCTGATCCAGCGCCTGCGCGACCACGGCCTGGCCTGGGGAGTGGTCACCAACAAGCACAGCCGCTTCACCAACCCTCTGACGCAGGCCATGCCTTTGTTCGCCAGCGCCCAAACGGTGGTGAGTGGCGACACGACCCCGCACGCCAAGCCCCACCCCGCCCCACTGCTGGAGGCCGCCACCCGGCTGGGCCTGCCCCCACAGCAATGCCTTTACGTAGGCGACGACGAACGCGATATCCAGGCCGGCCATGCGGCGGGCATGCCCACGGTGGCAGCCACCTACGGCTACCTGGGTGCACAAGCCGATATCCGCCGGTGGGGCGCCCATGCTGAAATAAATACCCCACTGGCCCTCTTGCAATTGCTGCGACTGACCTAAAATACCCATCCAAGGGGCTGCCCTGGTTTCGACGTGGGTTCGGAATCGGTGTGGTGCATGTCGAGCTGGAATCACGCTCGTAAATCTCGGTTCAAAAAACTAACTGCAAACGACGAACGTTTCGCACTCGCCGCTTAAATCCGGTGAGCCTTGCAACAGCACGCTGATGGGCTGGGCAAGGGGGTAGAAATACCTCCAGGCTGCAAGGGAATTTTCATCAGCTGGCACCCTGCCGGGCACCTTGGCAGGAGGCGAGATCCAAGGGTGCTGGCCGTCGATGCAGCGTGCGCCTGCGCGGCACCGATGGCGAGATCCAAAACAGAACGCTAAACATGTAGATCTGCCCGAAGAAGGCTTGCGGACGCGGGTTCAATTCCCGCCAGCTCCACCATCCACCAAAACAAAGGCCGCCAAGGAACACCACCTGGCGGCCTTTTTCATTGGTAAATCAGGCACTTACGCAGCAGGAACAGACAAGGGCAACCATTGACAGCCACACCGTGAGCGGGGAACATATCGGGGAACAAAACCCGATTTACCCCGGTAGGCGGGGAACAACTGCCCCGCCAAGGCCGGGGAACACCCCAGGAAACGCCCCATGCTGACCGATGCACAGTGCCGCAATGCCACCTGCCCACCCGACAAGAAAAGGGAGCGCCTGACCGACAGCGCGGGGCTGTATCTGGAGATCAGTCCGGCGGGTTCCAAGCGCTGGTTCCAGAAAATCTACCGTGACGGCAAGGAAACCCGGCTGGCGCTGGGCAGCTATCCGGCTGTGGGCCTGACTGCGGCGCGACGGGCAAGGGATGCTGCCAAGTTGCAAAAAGCCGAGGGACAAGACCCCATTCAAGCCCGCAAGGTGGAAAAGCTCAAGGCAATGAACCCGGCAGGCGACAGCTTCAAAGTGGTGGCCTTGGAATGGTACGAAAAGCAGGAACCCCAATGGAGCGAAGCCCATGCAGTGCGGGCAAAGCGCCAGTTTGAGCGCGACCTGTTCCCATGAGGGACTTGCAAAATTCAAAACCGCAACATGGCGGAAACACTTCGGTGCTCAATATTTGAGCACTTTGCGGTTGTCAGGAAGAATGCGCAGCGCTATCGCATCGATTCCCCCGTGGGTGACCCGCAGTGCTCCCTCG
>JAKLLE010000117.1 GCA_023150295.1 Giesbergeria sp.
GGGTAGTATTCATGGGCGGGCACCAAGTTCAGACTTCGATACCCTGATCTTCCAGCCTTTTGGGCGGTGCCCGCAACTTTTTTTGCGCCTCACGCAGAGGCAAATTCGGCTGGGTTGAGGAATTCTGCAAGTCCCTCGGAGTTTCAAGAAAATCTTGTTGTAATTTTTGGTGGTGTAGCCACAAACCGCGCGCCGAGTCACATAAGAAGCAAGATCCCCAAGTGCCTGCTGGAGGCGCGGATCGTTATCGTTGAGGCGCTCCCGCAAAGCAAGGTAGAGCGGTGCGAGTGTGCTGACATCCAGCGTCTTGACCAGCCGTGCGAACTCTGCAATGAAGCCATTGCCCTCAGGAGAAATGAGCTGCCTGAAAAAGACACTGGTTCGAACGATGCGGGCAAGCTCTGCATCGATGTCACGTGGTTCCCCCTGCCACCATTCCTTGAACGACAGAAACACATGGCTCACCATCGTTTCCTGCCGCCGCCGAAGAACGGTGTAATGGAAAAAGAACAAATCGATGCGAGGAGACGTGATGCGACCCTGCCGCTCTTTCTCCCGCCAGTAGCGGTTCGCTGTAACGATGTTGTTTTGATCCCGACATTCATCGAAACCCTGCCAGTGATTGGCATACAGCGCCTCCACTGATTGCCCTCGCCGTGCTGCTTCCAGGAAAACAAAATTCCTCACCAAATCAGACGCCAGCAGGGGCTCGCCACGGGCATTCAACGTTTCGAAAATCACCTGAGGATCGTCCTCAGTTTCCAACGTCAACGTCATGATCTGCACCAGCTCCTGGAGCGCCATGAAGAATGTCTCGGCGCGCGCAGGCTGCAGTGGCAGATGTGCCTGTATTGGAGCCAGGTTGTTTTCGTTACGAATGGAGTGCACCAGTGCATCCGCCCAAGTGCGCTCCGACTCCGCCGTCACAGGATCCTCCAAAGAAACGCCGCGCAAATACGCAAGACATGCTTGGTGAAGATACAAGTAGGCTTGAACCATCAGCGGCCGCTCGACACGCTGTTTGCCATTTTTCCCTGCGCGAGCGGGATACGCCGCAAGAACAGATGCGCAATCGGCAGCTTGATCCAGAAATACAATCTCTGCGCGGCCCGCCTTGGTGGGCCAGACCTTATGGTGGTCATCAACGACTGTGTAGGGCCCTGGGTTACGAACTACGCCGTCCAGCATCTGCGCAACGGGAGAACTGTCCAACATCTTTGCCGCGTGTCGGAATGCAAGCATCAGCAAGTGCAGCGTGGTGGTTCGCTGCTGCCCATCGATGACTTCATACGCCGTAACGCGCCCGAAGGAGCTGTGCATCGGCGTCAGAACCAATGATCCGAGAAAGTGCTTTTGCAGGGGTTTGAGTGATTGCACTCCCACCTGCTGGGCCATTTCAGTGCGCTCAATCAGCCGAAGAGCCCGATCTTCCAGATCAGCCCATAGTGGCACGACTTGCTTCTCAAGCGTCCACACGTAGCCGCGCTGAAAGACAGGAATCAGATATTGGGCTGGAGCATTAAAAAGACTGGTGACAGACGTCTTGCCTGGCTGCATTCAAATCTCCCTCTCACGATTTATATGTCGTCCGAACTTGCCTCGGACAAACAAGTTTAAGCGCAGCAATCCACTCACCGATCACCATGGCCAACGACGCGACGACCTCACCACCCTACCCCTGACACCCCCACAACCCATCCGGCCGCACGCGCCACAGCACCGGGGCGATGCGCCAGCACAACAGCCCGAACGCCGACACCCAGCACAGCCCTGCCAGCCCCAGCAAGGCTGAAGCCACCTCCCGCACAAAGGCCACCCCGGCACGCAGCAAGGCCCCTGCCACGATGAGTACAGCCCCCCGCGCCACCCAAGGGCGCTCGTCCGACGGGTACCCGCAGTGCGCGCGCCCGGCGATGCAGATCACGGTGTGGATCGACAGGTGCAAGCGGCGCTTGCACGATGGCCATGGCAACACCCGTTGGCGATTCACCCTGCGCACATGAAAGCGATCTTTCGTTATTGCCGTTTAAATTAAAGAATGCTTTAATTTGCCAACACACTGTTCAAAGCCGCTTTCCATGACACGCACCACGGGCACCTACGCGATTTCCACGACGCTGGGCGAGCCTGTGCGTGCATTCGTGCCCCATTTCTTGCCCCCTTCGGACCCGAAACTGTCGCCCGAGGTATTCACTGAACCCCACCGGCAGGCCGAACTGGCGCTTGCGCGTCTGGCGGGGGTGTCCGGCCTGGTGCCGTCGGTGGATTGGTTGCTGTACAGCGCCATCCGCAAAGAAGCCCTGCTCACGTCGCAAATCGAGGGCACGCAGGCCACGCTGACCGACCTGTTCGACGAAGAAGCGGGAGTCAAGGTGCGCAATACCGAGGATGTGGAAGAAGTCACCAACTACCTCCGTGCGTTCCGCTGGACTCAGGAGCAGCTGCGCGACCCCCACGGGTTGCCCATCAGCGTGCGGCTGTTGTGCGAAGCACACCGGCGCCTGCTGGATGGGGCTCGGGGCGCTGGCAAGCAACCGGGCGAGTTGCGCCGGTCGCAAAACTGGATCGGCGGCACACGGCCCGGCAACGCGGTCTTCGTGCCACCGCCGCCGGAGCACGTTCCGGCGCTGCTGGCCGATATGGAGCGGTTCATTCACGACACGGCGACGGATGTGCCGCCCATGGTCAAGGTGGCGCTCGTCCACGCGCAGTTTGAAACCATTCACCCGTTTCTGGATGGCAACGGGCGCATTGGCCGCCTGCTGATCGCGGCCCTGTTCGAGCATTGGGGGTTGCTGTCCGAGCCGTTGATGTATCTCAGCGGCTACCTGAAGCAACACCAGGCGGAGTACTACCGCCGCCTGTCGGCCATCCGCACGGAGGGTGATTGGGAATCTTGGGTCAGGTTCTTTCTGGAGGGTGTCGCCACTGCCGCGGGCGATGCGGAGAAAAACATCATTGCGATCGCCAGCCTTGTGGCCACAGACCGCAGGCGGCTGCTGCAATCCGCCAAGGCAGGCCCGGCAAGCTACCGGCTGTTCGAAATGCTGCCCATGATGCCGCGCTTTACCATTGAGCGCGTGCGCCAGCAACTCGATACCAGCTTCTCCACCGCCACGGCTGCGGTCAAAGTGCTGGAAGAATTGGGCGTCGTGACCGAGATGACAGGGCAAAAGAAGAACAGGAGCTACAGCTACCAAGCCTACGTTGAACTGCTCTCGCGGTGACAAGCACCCGCAAGCCCGCAGCACGTTGGCCCCGGCGGCTTCTGCACAGGCCAGCCCCCTACCCCTGGCACCCCCACAACCCATCCGGCCGCGCGCGCCACAGCACCGGGGCGATGCGCCAGCACAGCAGCCCAAACGCCGCCACCCAGCACAGCCCGGCCAGGCCCAGCAGGACTGACGCCACGTCCGGCACAAAGGCCGCCCCGGCGCGCAGCAAGGCCCCGGCCACGATGAGCACCGCCCCCTGCGCCACCCAGGGCCGTTCGTCTGACGGATGGCCGCAGTGCGCGCGCCCGGCGATGCAGATCACGGCGTAGATCGACAGCCCGATGGCGCCCACGGTGAGCAGGTGGCGCCCGGCGCTGGCGCCCGGCCCACCCGCGAGCAAAGCCGTTCCGATGAGGGCGTAGCCCAGCGCCATGCAGGCATACACGGCGTAGAGCATGAGCGGCAGGCGGCGCAGCAGCGGGCGGCCCACGTGCCAGTCGCCCATCAGGTTGCACAGCGCGGCAGCGGCGGCGCAGGCCAGCCAGCCGCCAACGCGGCCGCCCGGTTGCACGAACTCGGCCAGGGTGAACAACGCGATGCACAGAATGGCCAGGTTGCGCCGGGGCGGGCGGGCCAGGTAGGGCTCGCGGCCCTCGCCCGTTTCGTCAATCGCGTGGTTGACGATGCGCATGGAGATGCGGCTCAGGGCCACGATGATGAGCACCATCACCAGGCCCAGCAGGGCCAGCAGCCAGCGCATGGGGTAGGCACCGCGCAGTGCATCGGCATAGAAGCCTGCCACCAGCACGAACAGGCCCGCCAGCGCCCAGCCAAAGGCGTGGTGGCGCCGCCCGGCCACGGTGCGCAGCGCGGGCCACAGCAGCGCCAGCAGGCCACCGAGCAGGCCCAGGTGCGCCAAGGCGGCCAGCGCCAGGGCGGGGCTGCCCGCCACGCCCGAAAGCCAGAAGCCCGCGCGCCCCAGCAGCCACAGCAGCACCAACTGGCGCGCGGTGCGCGGGCTGGCGCTGGCGGTATTGGTGAACTCGGGCACGGCGGTGAGCACGAAGCCCGCCACCGCCGCCAGGCCAAAGCCCAGCAGCAGCTCGTGCGCGTGCCACACCAGCGCGCCACCCGCCACCGGGGGCGGCGGCAGGCCCAGCGCCAGCACAGCGCTCCACAGCGCGATGAGCAGCACGGCCGAGCCCATGGTGAGCAGAAAGAAGGGGCGCATGGCGCACATCCACACCGGGTGCTGGGGAGACAGCAGGCCGGGCGGGTTCATCACGGTGGCGTTCATCCGCATCGCATCCTCCGCGCGGTGGGGGTGGCGTTGCCTTCCTGCGGCAGCGGCTGCAGGGGCAGCACGCGCGCCTCGGGCGACGGCAGGGTGTCGGCGAATTCACCGGCGATGCAGCCGCCCTCTTCCACCAACGCGTCCAGCCCGAAGGCGGCGCGCACGGCGGGCACGCGCAGCAGTTCGGCGGTGTCGCGGTAAACCATGGCGTCGGTGCGCGCCAGAGCGGGGGCTTGCGGGCTGTGCTGGTGCACGATGCGGCCCGGCCCGGCGGCCATGACGAGCACAGTGTCGGCCAGGCGCACGGCCTCCATGAGGTCGTGCGTGATCATCAGCACGGCCGTGCCCTTCTCGCGCTGGTGGCGCAGCAGCAGGCGGTGCAGTTGCGCCTTGAGGCCGATGTCGAGCGCGGCAAAGGGTTCGTCCATCAGCAGCACATCGGGTTCCAGCACCAGGGCGCGCGCCAGCGCGGCGCGGCTTTGCATGCCGCCCGAAAGCTGGTGCGGGTAGGCGGCCAGGGCTTCAGAGTCCAGCCCCAGCGCGGCGCCCATGGCGTGGGCGCGCTCACGCGCGGCGGCACGCGCCATGCCTTGCGCGCGCAGGCCCAGGGCAATGTTGTCGGCGGTGGTCTGCCAGGGCAGCAGGCGTGGTTGCTGGAACATCAGCGCGGGATTGGCAAAGGCGTTGTCCAGCCGTCCCTCCTGCACATCGAGCAGGCCCGCGCACAGGTGCAGCAGCGTGGTTTTGCCGCAGCCCGAGGGGCCGACCAGCGCCAGCACGCGGCCGGGCGAAAGCGCCAGGCCCACGCCGCCGAGCACCTCGGTGAGGGCGTAGCTGTGGCGCACGTCTTGCAATAAAAGGCTCATGGGGGTGCTTGCCGCCAGCGTTCTACTTCGCGCTTGAGCGGTTCCAAAAATCCATACTCCACCGAGGGACTTGCAAAATTCAAAACCGCAACATGGCGGAAACACTTCGGTGCTCAATATTTGAGCACTTTGCGGTTGTCAGGAAGAATGCGCAGCGCTATCGCATCGATTCCCCCGTGGGTGACCCGCAGTGCTCCCTCG
>JAKLLE010000118.1 GCA_023150295.1 Giesbergeria sp.
GTTTTCTTGCGCGAACGGGCGATGGCGAGCCGGGAGTCAAGACCATCTGGCTGGGCATGCAGCGAGTTCTTGACTTCGCCGCTGGCATCAGGTTCTCACGCGAGCTTCATGCGCAGGGGACTTGTGTATAACGAAATGCGCTGGATGGCGCCCACGCTCGCGGCGCTGATATTGCCGTACTCAGTGGTGAACTCCTTGGCGTTGTCGCCCAAGTACTGGAGCATGGCGCGCAGGTCCTTCAAGTCCAGCAGCAGCAGGCCGTTGTCGTCGGCAATCTTGAAGACGAGGTTGAGCACGCCGAGCTGCGTTTCGTTGAGGTTGAGCATGCGACCCAGCAGCAGCGGCCCCATGTCGGACACCGTGGCGCGCACCGGGTGCCCCTGCTCGCCGAACACGTCCCACAGCGTGACCGGGCAGGCCTGGGGCGCGGGCTGCTCCAGGCCCCGCTCCTTGAGCGCTGCGGCCATCTTCTCGCCGATGTGGCCGGTCTGGCTCATGCCGGTGAGGTCGCCCTTCACGTCGGCCATGAACACCGGCACGCCGATGCGCGAGAAACTCTCGGCCAGGGTCTGCAGGGTGACGGTCTTGCCCGTGCCCGTGGCGCCTGTGATCAGGCCATGGCGGTTGGCCAACCCAGGCAGCAGATGGCATTCGGTAGAGGCGTGTTTGGCAATCAGCAGGGGTTCGGCCATTTCGGGTTTCCTCGGGGGTGGGCGCGGGCAAAAGTAAAATCGCGGCCAGTAGATTAAATCAATACAAAGGACTCCCCATGGCCGGACACAGCAAATGGGCAAATATTCAGCACCGCAAGGGACGGCAGGACGAGAAGCGCGGCAAGATCTGGACCCGCATCATCCGTGAAATCACCGTCGCGGCGCGTACCGGCGGCGGCGACCCCTCGGCCAATCCGCGCCTGCGCCTGGCCATCGAAAAAGCCAAGGCCGCCAACATGCCGGCCGACCGCGTCAAGTACAACATCGACAAGGCCACCGGCAACGCCGAGGGCGTGAGCTACGAGGAAATCCGCTACGAGGGCTACGGCATCGGCGGTGCTGCCATCATCGTGGACACCATGACCGACAACCGCGTGCGCACCGTCGCCGAGGTGCGCCACGCCTTCAGCAAGCACGGCGGCAACATGGGCACCGAGGGCTCGGTGGCCTTTCAGTTCAAGAACGTGGGCCAGATCATTTTTGCCCCTGGCACCAATGAAGACAAGGTCATGGAAGTGGCGCTTGAAGCCGGTGCCGACGACGTGGTGACCGACGACGACGGTGCCATCGAAGTGCTCACGCAGCCCACCGAGTTCGAGGCTGTGAAGAACGCCCTGGTGGCTGCGGGCCTCACGCCCGACGCGGCCGACGTGACCATGCGCCCCGATGTCACCATCGAACTGACGGGCGATGATGCAGCCCGCATGCAAAAGCTCCTGGATGTCCTGGAAGACCTGGACGACGTGCAGGACGTCTTCCACAACGCCGCACTCTGAACCAACAAGGTTTCCCCATGAAAATCCTCGTCATCGGCGGAGGCGGCCGTGAACACGCCCTGGCCTGGAAGCTGGCCCGCTCGCCCAAGGCCAGCAAGGTGTATGTGGCCCCCGGCAACGGCGGAACGGCGCGCGACGCCGACCTGGAAAACATCGCCATCACCGACGTGCGCGCGCTGCGCGAATGGGCGCAGAAGGAAAAGATCGCGCTCACCGTCGTCGGCCCCGAGGCCCCCTTGGCTGCGGGCGTGGTGGATGAATTCCGCTCCCACGGCCTGCGCATCTTCGGCCCCACCAAGGCGGCTGCGCAACTGGAAAGCTCCAAGGCGTTTTCCAAGGCCTTCATGCGCCGCCACGGCATCCCCACGGCCGATTACGACACCTTTACCGACCCGGCCGCTGCCCACGCGTTTGTGGACCGCCTGGGCGCGCCCATCGTGATCAAGGCCGACGGCCTGGCGGCGGGCAAGGGCGTGGTGGTAGCCATGACGCTGCAAGAGGCCCACGACGCCGTGGACTTCATGCTGGTGGACAACAAGTACGGCGTGTCGCACAACGAAGGCGGCGCGCGCGTTGTCATCGAGCAGTTCCTCGAAGGCGAGGAGGCCAGCTTCATCGTGCTGTGCGACGGCAAGAACGTGTGCGCCCTGGCCACCAGCCAGGACCACAAGCGCCTCAAAGATGGCGACGAAGGCCCCAACACCGGTGGCATGGGCGCGTATTCGCCTGCGCCCGTGGTCACAGCCGACGTGCATGCCCGCGCCATGCGCGAGATCATCCTGCCCACCATCCGCGGCATGGAAAAGGACGGCATCCCCTACACCGGCTTCCTGTACGCGGGCCTGATGATCGACGCCAAGGGCCAGCCCAAGACACTGGAATTCAACTGCCGCATGGGCGACCCCGAAACCCAGCCCATCCTCATGCGCCTCAAGAGCGACCTGGTGGACGTGCTGGGTGCGGCGGTGGACGGCAAGCTCGACCAGATCGAACTCGAATGGGACCGCCGCCCCGCGCTGGGCGTGGTGATGGCCGCCCACGGCTACCCCGAGGCACCGCGCAAGGGTGACGCCATCGCCGGCCTGCCGCAGGACCAGGATGACGCCATGGTCTTCCATGCGGGCACCGAGCTGAAAGACGGCGTGCCGCACACCAGCGGCGGCCGTGTGCTGTGCGTGACGGCACTGGCCGACAGCGTCAAGCAGGCCCAGCAGCGCGTGTACGACGTGGCGCGTGGCATCCACTTCGATGGTGCGCAGTACCGGCGCGACATCGGCCACCGGGCCATCAAGCACCCATGAGCATGGCCCCGCACAGCGACGCCGTGCCGCGCGTGCGCGCCTGGCTGATGGAATTGCAGGCACGCATCATTGCCGCGCTGGAAGACCTGGAAGGCGAGGGCGGTGCCCGCGCCGTGACCGACCCCTGGCACAAGGCGCCCGGCGAGGCGCTGCAGGGCGACGGCATCACCCGCATCATCGAGGGCGGGCGCGTGTTCGAACGCGCGGGCTGCGGTTTTTCGCATGTGCGCGGCCCCAGGCTGCCGCCATCGGCCACGCAGCACCGGCCCGAACTGGCGGGCGCGCCGTTCGAGGCCATAGGCGTGTCGCTCGTGTTCCACCCGCGCAACCCCTACGTGCCCACGGTGCACATGAACGTGCGCATGATTGCGGCGGGCCCACCCGGCCAGACGCCGGTGTGCTGGTTTGGCGGCGGCATGGATTTGACGCCGTATTACGGCTTCGACGAGGACGTGGTGCACTTTCACCGCAGCTGCCGCGACGCGCTGACACCCTTTGGCGACGACAAGTACCCGCGCTTCAAGCAGTGGTGTGACGAGTACTTTTACCTGAAGCACCGCGACGAACAGCGCGGCGCGGGCGGCGTGTTCTTCGATGACTTTGCCGAGCTGGGTTTCGAGCAAAGCCTGGCCATGACGCAGGCCGTGGGCAATGCCTTTCTGGGCGCCTACCTGCCCATCGTGCAGCGCCGCCAGGACACCCCCTACGGGGAGCGCGAGCGCGACTTCCAACTCTACCGGCGCGGCCGCTATGTCGAGTTCAACCTGGTCTGGGACCGGGGCACGCACTTCGGCCTGCAGTCGGGCGGGCGCACCGAATCCATCCTGCTGTCCATGCCGCCGCTGGCGGGTTGGAGCTACCGGCGCGAGGCGGCCGAAGGAACGCCCGAGACCGAACTGACGCAGCGCTTTCTGGTGCGGCGCGACTGGCTGTGAGGCGATTGCTATAAAATCAGTAGCTTATAGCGCTCGTGTCTATTGCCCCAGAGGCCAAATACACCTCAAAAAACCAGCGGCGCGCATGCGCAACACCTGCGGGCCATTGCGCTGGTGACCCCTGCCAATGCGCGCTATATTGACCCCCATCACTTCACCCCCCGACCGTCTGATGACCACTACCACCACCTCGGAATCCGCCGCCAAAAAGAACATCGTCAAACTCCAACGGGCCATTGTGGACGGGCTCGAAGACGTCAAGGCGCAAGACATCCAGGTCTTCAACACCGAGCACCTCTCGCCCCTGTTCGAGCGGGTCATCGTGGCATCGGGCACCTCCAACCGCCAGACCAAGGCCTTGGCTGCCAGCGTGCGCGACAAGGTGAAGGATGCCGGTTTTGCCAAGCCGCGCGTCGAGGGCGAGGACAACGGCGAGTGGATCATCGTGGACTGCGGTGCCGCCGTGGCGCACATCATGCAGCCCACCATTCGTCAGTACTACCGGCTCGAAGAGCTGTGGGGTGACATGCCTGTGCGCCTCAAGCTGGGTGCGCCCAAACCCGTGGCGGTGGTGAAGAAAGCCCCGGCCAAGAAGGCCGCCGCCAAGACCGCCGCGTCCACCAAGACCGCTGCCAAGGCCCTGAGCCCGAAAAAGGCGGCGGCCCAGATGGCTGCTGAACCCAAGGCACCGGCCAAGCGTGGCAGCACATCGGCCCGGCCTGTCGCCGCCAAGTCGGCCGCCAAGGCCACGGCACCCAAGCCTGTGAGCAAAGCCCCAGCCAAGAAGGCGCCCGCCAAGAAGGCATCCGCCGCCCCGCGCAGCGCCAAGCCCCAGGCTGACAAAACACCGGTGCAAGCGCCGGTGCAAAAGCTGGTGGTCAAGCCGCGCAAGGCCACTGTCCCAGCCAAGGCCGCTGGAAAGGCTGCGGTCAAGACGGGTGCCACCGCCAAAACCCCGGCCCGCAAGGCACCTGCCCGCAAGAGCGCAGACAAGCGCTGATCGGTTTTTTGCATGCGGCTGCTGATCGTTGCCGTGGGCCAGCGCATCCCTGATTGGGCGCAAACCGCGTACGACGACTACGCCAAGCGCTTTCCGCCCGAACTCAAGGTGGAGCTCAAGGCCGTCAAGACCGAAACGCGCAGCTCCAAGACCGTGGAAGCACTGATGGCTGCCGAGCGTGAACGCATCGAGGCGGCCATTCCGCGCGGCACGCGCGTGGTGGCGCTGGACGAACGCGGCACCACCCTCACCACCAAGGCGCTGGCGGCCCGGCTGCAGGGCTGGCAGCTCGAAGGGGATGACGTGGCCCTGGTCATCGGCGGCCCCGACGGGCTGGAGCCCGCCTTCCGCCAGGCGGCGCACGAGCGCATCCGCCTGTCCGACCTGACCCTGCCGCACGCCATGGTGCGGGTGCTGCTGATCGAGCAGCTCTACCGCGCCTGGTCGGTCAACGCAGGGCACCCCTACCACCGGGAATAGTGAAGCCCCAGCAGGCTGGATTGCTATAAAAATCATAGCTGCTTGCGCAGGGTGGATGGGCGCTGGAGGCCATATTCCTCGCAGATTCAACTACAAAGTGCACCGAATTTCAGTGTAACGGACGAATCTCCAAGCCCATGAACACCTCGTGGGGAGTGCGGTAGTTGAGGCACTTGCGGGGTCGGTGGTTGAGCCGGTAGAGCGCATCGTCAACTTCG
>JAKLLE010000119.1 GCA_023150295.1 Giesbergeria sp.
GCATACCTGCACTGATCAAATGCGCGATATCCACCTGTGTGGGCAATGCCTTGCGAGTTCTCGCCATCCCGGGCCTCCATCAAGTCCTTGATGGGGGCCGATTATCAACTAATACCGCCTACTATCTGAACAGTATTGTGCCTAGGCCAGAGCTCCCGTGCAAGGGCCGCCCCGCAGCACCGGGAGCGTCACCCTGCCCGCTGTGCGCAGCACTGCGAGAGCGGGGGGATGGCGCCGAAGGCGACACAGGGGGGCGACTTCAACCCAGCGTGATCGTCACATCGATGTTGCCGCGCGTGGCGTTGGAGTAGGGGCAGACCTTGTGGGCTGCGTCCACCAACGCCTGGGCGGCGGTGCGCTCCATGCCGGGCAGGGTCACCGTCAGGCGGGCGGCAATGCCGTAGCCGCCGGTGATGGGGCCCAGATCCACTTCGGCGTCCACGGCCACGTCTTGCGGGATGGCGATTTTCTGCATGCCGCCCACGGCCTTGAGGGCGCCGATGAAGCAGGCCGAGTAGCCCGCAGCAAACAGTTGCTCGGGGTTGGTGCCGCTGCCCGAACTGCCGGGCGAAGACAGGTTGGCCTGCAGGCGGCCGTCGTCGCTGCGCGAGTTGCCGTCGCGGCCGCCGGTGGTGTGGACGCGGGCGGTGTAGAGAACTTTGTCGAGGGATGCCATGGTGCTTTCCTTTCAGGGGTGGAGGGTGCCCCGCAGTGGGGCGGTGGAGAAACGGGGTTCCGTCAGCGCGTCAGTTGTTCGCGCAGCGCCTGGATTTGGTGGGTGAGTGCTTGCAGCTCGGGCAGCTTCATCTGGCTGTGCGCCAGGATGCAGGCAGGGATGGCCTCGGCCTGCGTGCGCAGGGCCTGCCCGGCGGGCGTGAGGGCAATGCGCACACGGCGTTCGTCCTGCGCGTCGCGCTGGCGCTGCAGCAGCCCGGCCGATTCCATGCGCTTGAGCAGCGGTGTGAGCGTGCCCGAGTCCAGGTTCAGGCGCTCGCCCAGCGCGGACACGGTGGGGCTGTCCTGCTCCCACAGCACCAGCATCACCAGGTACTGCGGGTAGGTCAGGCCAATGGCGTCCAGCAGCGGCTTGTAGAGCTTGGTCATGGCCAACGAGGCCGAATACAGCGCAAAGCACAACTGGTGGTCCAGGCGCAGAGCGGCTGGGCTGGGGTTGGTGGGCTGGCAGGGCGTTGGCATGGCTTGAAGTATTGCGCGCAATTTAATTGCGCGCTTTTTAATGATTGGAAACCCTTGCGGATCGTGGGGAATAAGGCGCAAAAAAAGGCGCCCAGGGGACGCCAAAATTTCCAGCAGAGCCCCTGTGAAGGGCGCTCCAGACCAGGGCTCCCGCGCAAGGGCCGCCCCGCCGCGCCGGGAGCGTCCCCCCTCCCGAATTGCGCAGCGATTCGAGAGAGGGGGGAAGCCGCGCAGCGGCACAGGGGGGTGTCAGTACTGGTACACCCCACGCCCGGTCTTGCGGCCCAGGCGACCGGCGGCCACCATTTCGCGCAGCAGCGGGCAGGCGCGGTACTTGCTGTCGCCAAACTCCTGCAGGTACACGTCCATCACGGCCAGGCACACGTCCAGGCCCACCATGTCGGCCAGGGCCAGCGGGCCGATGGGCTGGTTGCAGCCCAGCTTCATGCCAGCGTCGATGTCTTCGGGTGTGGCCAGGCCCTCGGCCAGCACGAAGAAGGCCTCGTTGATCATGGGCACCAGGATGCGGTTGACCACAAAGCCGGGCGCGTTCTTCACGGTGATGGGGCTCTTGCCCAGCGCCAGCGCCATGGCCTTGACGGCGTCGTGCGTGGCGTCGCTGGTCTGCAGGCCCCGGATGATTTCCACCAGCGCCATCATGGGCACGGGGTTGAAGAAGTGCATGCCGATGAACTTGTCGGCGCGGCTGGTGGCGGCGGCCAGCTTGGTGATGGAGATGGACGAGGTGTTGGAGGCAATGATCACGTCGGGGCCGACGATGCCGTCCACCTGCTTGAGGATCTTGAGCTTGAGCTCGTAGTTCTCGGTCGCCGCCTCGATGACGAGCTGCGCGGCCTTCAGGTCGTCGTAGCTGGTCGAGGTCTGGATGCGCGCCAGGGCCGTGTCCTTGTCGGCCTGGGTGATTTTTTCTTTCTTGATCAGGCGGTCCAGGCTGCCGGCCACGGTGGCCAGGCCCTTTTGCACGGCGGCGTCAGAAATATCGACCATGACGACGTTGACACCCGAGACCGCGCAGGCCTGCGCAATGCCATTGCCCATGGTGCCTGCACCAATGATTCCGACGGTTTGGATTTGCATGGAAGAAAGTCCTCTTTCAATGAACGGGGGGGGGAAAGCTGCATTTACCATCGTATCGGCAAACGGGGTCTGCATTGCGACAGCATTGTGGCAAATAGCTTAGGATAAAAAATGGCCGTAGCGCTTATTCCATAAGCGCAAGCAGCTATCATAATAATAGCAATTGATCAAGCGGCGAAGCGCTTGCGCGTCAAGGCCAGCGCCACCCAGTAGGCCAGCAGCGTGGTGCCTGCCATCACCAGGCCATGGCGCAGCGGCTGCTGGGGCCACTGGTCCATGAACAGCGGACGCACCAGCTCCACGGCATTGGTCAGCGGCAGCCAATCGGACGCGGCGCGCACCAGCGGCGGCAACTGCTCACGCGGAAAGAACACGCCCGAGAGAAACATCATGGGCGTGAGCACCAGCGTGAAGTAGTAGGTAAAAAAGTCGTAGCCCTTGGCCAACGCGTTGAAGATCAGCGCAATGCTCGAAAACATGATGGACGCACACAGCAGCACCGGCCAGGCCACCAGCAGTTTGGGGCTGTGGCTGATGCCCAGCGCCAGCATCACCAGCAGGATGGAGCTCACGGTGAACAGCGCCTTGAAGGCGGCCCA
The DNA here is from genome assembly GCA_023150295.1 of Giesbergeria sp. GTDB lineage: Bacteria > Pseudomonadota > Gammaproteobacteria > Burkholderiales > Burkholderiaceae_C > Simplicispira. The sequence goes on from JAKLLE010000119.1 coordinate 2,895, forward strand.
CAGCATCTCGGCCAGCACCACGTCGTCCAGGCCCACGGGGGTATTCATGATGCCCTCCCAGGTCTTTTGCACATGCATGCGCGAGAAGGCCGAATACAGCGCCTCGAAGCTGGCGGCGTTCATGGCGCTCATGCAGATCGAGCCGCTGGCCAGGTACAGGATGTAGGGCACCTGCTGCCCCTGCAGCGGCACCGTGCCCACCAGGGCGCCCAGGCCGTAGCCAAACGCCAACAGCCACATCAAGGGCTCGGCAATGTTGCCCATCAGGCTGGGGATGGCCAGCTTGCGCCAGACCAGCAGGTTGCGCAGGAACACGGGCCACCAGCGCAGCGAAAGGCCGGGCGGGCGCCAGATCGAAGGGCCGACAGCGCGGCCAGGCAGGGCAGAGGAAGGCATGCCCCTATTGTGCGCAATTGGCGCGGCAGCGCTGGGGTGGGCTCGTTTACAGTAGCCGCCAACGCTTTACCCACCACCGCACCAGATGACCACCCTCGGCACCCCACTCACTCCCCAATCCACCAAGGTCATGCTGCTCGGCGCCGGGGAGCTGGGCAAGGAGGTGCTGATCGCGCTGCAGCGCCTGGGCGTGGAGACCATTGCCGTGGACCGCTACGACCACGCCCCCGGCCAGCAGGTGGCGCACCACGCGCGCACCATCGCCATGAGCGACCCGGAGCAACTGCGCACCCTGATCGAGGCCGAGCGCCCGCACCTGGTGGTGCCCGAGATCGAGGCCATCGCCACCCCCGTGCTGGAGCAACTGGAAGCCCAAGGCACGGTGCGCGTGATCCCCACCGCCCGCGCCGCGCGCCTGACCATGGACCGCGAGGGCATCCGCGTGCTGGCCGCCCAAACGCTGGGCCTGCCCACCAGCCCCTACCGTTTTTGCGACTCGCAGGCCGAACTGCAGGCGGCCATCGACGCCGGCATCGGCTACCCCTGCATCGTCAAGCCCGTGATGAGCAGCTCGGGCAAGGGCCAGAGCAAGATCGATGGCCCGGCCGACGTGCAGAAAGCCTGGGACTATGCAATGGCGGGTGGCCGCGTGAGCCACGGGCGTGTGATCGTGGAGGGTTTCGTCGACTTCGACTACGAGATCACGCTGTTGACGGTGCGCTCGCTGGGGCCGGAGGGCACCGCCGTTACCAGCTTCTGCGAGCCCATCGGCCACGTCCAGGTGAACGGCGATTACGTGGAAAGCTGGCAGCCCCAACCCATGGCGGCACGTGCGCTGGAGCGCGCCAAGGCCATTGCCCAGGCGGTGACCGACAACCTCGGCGGCCAGGGCGTGTTCGGGGTGGAGCTGTTTGTGAAGGACGACCAGGTCTGGTTCAGCGAAGTGAGCCCACGCCCGCACGACACCGGCCTGGTCACGCTGTGCACGCAGCACCAGAGTGAATTCGAGCTGCATGCGCGCGCCATCCTGGGCCTGCCGGTGGACACCAGCCTGCGCAACCCTGGCGCCAGCGCCGTCATCTACGGCGGCGTGGAAGCGGTGGGCATTGTGTTCGACGGCGTGGACGAGGCGTTGCGCGTGCCGGGCACCGATCTGCGCCTGTTCGGCAAGCCCGAGAGCTTTGCCAAGCGCCGCATGGGCGTGGCGCTGGCGCGTGCGGACGATGTGGAGACGGCGCGTGCCAATGCCAAGCTGGCGGCGGGCAAGGTGCGGCCAAGAGTGATGCGCTGAAAGATCGGGTGTTGTTTAAGCGTTCGGTGGCGACCAACTGTTGCGGTGCAAGCGTATGCTTTGAGGCTTGTCGGCTCATACCACGGAGGGCATCTTGAGCTTGCGGGCGCGCATTCTTTGGCTGGTGCTGGTGGCTACGCTACTGCCCATACTGGCCATACTGGGCCTGCTGCTGGAAAACCGCGCGACAACGGCGGCGCAGGCATTGGATCGCCTGCAGATTCGTGCCACCGATATCGCCTCCGATCTGGACGACAAAATTGCCGGAACCGCACAGCTGATGTTTGGCTTGGCGCGGGTTCCCCTGGTGAGGGAAGGAGACAAAGCGATGTGCTCCGATTTTCTGGCAGCAGTGCTCAAGGAGCATCCCCAATACACCGGATTGCTCACCATCCTGCCTGATGGTCGCTTGCACTGTGATTCGCTGCGCAGCGGGCGCGAACTGAATCTGTCCGACCGCCAGTATTTTCAGCAAGCCCTCAGCGCACAGGGCGTGGTGGTGGAAGCCGTGGTGGGTCGTCTCACAGGTAAGGGGGTCATGCAGATTGCCTATCCAGCCCGAGATGCCCGTGGCGTTCTCCAGTTTGTTCTGTTGGCATCCCTCAACATGGACGCCTACGGCGCTGCGGTGGCGCAAACCTTGGTGCATCCGAGGGACTTGCAGAATTCCTCAACCCAGCCGAATTTGCCTCTGCGTGAGGCGCAAAAAAAGTTGCGGGCACCGCCCAAAAGGCTGGAAGATCAGGGTATCGAAGTCTGAACTTGGTGCCCGCCCATGAATACTACCC
>JAKLLE010000021.1 GCA_023150295.1 Giesbergeria sp.
ACTGCATGCCTTTGTCCAGCCAGATTGTCAGCGACCCTCGGGCTTTGAGCGCGGCGTTGTACTCTGCCCAGTTGGTGGTCTTGTAGCGGGCCTTGGAGCCCTTCGGTTCACTCATGTCTCGAGGCTACCAGCTCAGCGGATTGGCTTTGTGCAACAAAGCCGGCATGCACCCCCCATCGGGGCAAGGCCCAGAACCACCGCCCGGCAAACCCCTTGCCAGTGCGCAGCGCGATCCCTCTTTGGCCCCGAGCGCCGCAGTGTATGCCCTCAGCGAGGGGCGGACGCCGAAGCCGCCGCGCCGGTAGCGTGCGCCACAAACGCTGCCAGCGCACGCATGTCCTGCTCGCTGATCTGGCCGTCAAAGGACGGCATCACGCCCAAGCCGTTGCGCACGGCCTGGAGCACGCGCTCGGCGCTGGGCTTGAGTTCGTCCAGATCCGGCCCTACCTGGCCCGTCGATCCGGCCGCCGTGAGGGTATGACACACGGCGCAAGCTGGCTGAACCGTGGAAAACAGGGCCTTGCCCCGCGCAAGCAACTGCGGATCCGCGCCCTGGGCCGTTCCCGCCAGGCTCAGCAGCAAAACCAACCCGCTGCTGGAAAGTGCCCCACGGGGCCTGCGGCATCTCATGCCACCGTGACCGTAACGGCGTGGTCCAGCCAACTGTTGTTGTTGTACCCGCTGCTGTTTTCCACCCGCTCCCTGGGTTGCGCGTTGCCCGCTGCATCCGTGGCGCGGCTGGCAAGCACATGGGTGCCCGCTGCAAGCTGAACAGGCAGCACAAACTGGCGCCAGGCAAAACGCCCCAGATCCGGCCCCACAAATTGAGCCTGCTGCCAACTCTTGCCGCCGTCTGTGGACACCTCCACCCCACGCACCTCGCGGGTGCCTGCAAAGGCCACGCCATGGATTTGTGTCCAGCCCGCACGCAGAGTGCCTTCCTCGGACAGGGGGCCATTGATCCAGGACTTCACCACCATCTCCCAGACGGAGGGCAGCCCAGGGTTACCCTTGGCTCCAGGCGGAACCATGCGGTAGCGGCTGGCCATGATCCGGGCGGTGGACTGTTCACGCGTGAGCGCAATGCGCTTGACGTACTTGACGTTGTTGACGCCCTGGTATCCCGGAACGATAAGGCGCAAAGGCCCACCATGCGCGAGCGACAGGGGCTCCCCGTTCATCTCCCAGGCCAGCAGCGCGTCCTCCAGTGCCTTGAGAGGCACCGAGCGCTCCACCAGCACCGTCAACGGGTCCACCCCTTCGGGCAGTTTCTCGCCACCGGTGCCGGTGAGGTAGGCCATACCATCTTGCGCGCCGCCCAGTACATGGATCACGGTACGCAGAGGCACCCCGCTCCACAGCACACAACCGGCGGCGCCCACCTGCCAGGGGGTGCCACTGGGCTTGCTGGGGAAAAAGCCCCGGCCATTGCCGGAGCATTGCAGTACGGTGGCCACGGTTTCCACCCCCAGGGTCTTGAGATCGGCCACGGTGAGGGAGCGGGGGTTCTTCACCCCTTCAAACGCCACAGACCAGGCGTCGCGCTGGTCCAGAATGGAGGCATCCGGCGCAGGCAGGTTGTTGCGCACAAACAGGCGGTTGGTGGGCGTGATGACGCTGGTGCCATAGGCCGCGCGACGGGTCTCCACCGTGTTGCTGCTGTGCACGATCATGGCCTTGGGGTCTTTCCACCCGGCCAGCGAAGGCAGGGGCTTGGCTGCTGGCGCCGCAGCGCCCTGGGCCTGGGCATCCTGGCTCCAGCCTCCCAGACCCAAGGCGCCCAGACCTGCGGCACTGGCTGCCAGCATCTGACGGCGCTGCAATGTATTGGCTGGTTTCACGATGACTCCCTCTGAATGGTGTATGGCAATACCCAGTGCCCGCCAGGCTAGGCGCCTTGCAGCGATGGGCTCGGATCAAACCCGGCCATTCTCAGTGCATGGCGGCGTGTTGCGAAGTCTTCTGATTGTCAGCAAATGTAAAAAGCTCGCAAAAGTCCGAAACAATTGTTCGGAGGCTCGTCGAGATGGGGCATATTAGACCGCCTGTGAAAGGCCCCCTCGTCATCCCATGCCGCAAAGGATCCCCATGACCACCCCACCTTTTGTGAAGTTCCCGCAGTGGCGCAAGGCCCTGGTGGCCTGCGGTCTGGGCTGGGCATGCTCCTGGAGTGCGGCAGAAATCACAGCCATCGTGGCGGTGGAGCCCACCGCCAAGAAGGCCGCGCACACCATCTTGCGCAGCACCATGGAGACCAGCCTGGGCAAGGCCGCCGGTCAGACCACCTCGGTCACCGTCAGCGACGACCTGGCCGACGTGATGCGTGCCACCCGCAGCGGCGGGTACGACGTCTTCATCGGCCCGGCGCAGGTGGCCGCCTCCGCCCTGGATCGGGGCTACGAACTGGTGGGCGCCAACCACAAGTCGCAAAAATACGTGCTGGTTGCCGCACCCACGGCCACCGCCGTGGAGGCGCTCAAAGGCGGGCGACTGTACCTACCCCAGCAGGACTCCATCTACACCTACATGGCCCGCGGTATGCTCAACGAAGCGGGCCTGTCGTTCAAAGACCTCAAACAGGTGCAGTACGAAAAATACCCCCAGGCCGGGCTCACGGCGCTGGTGCTGGGTTCCACCGACGCCACCGTGGTGCGCGAAGACGATTGGGCAGAGTGGTCTGCCGCCCAACCCAAGGCGGCCAAGGTGCTGGCGTCCAGCCAGCCCGTGCCCGGTGGGTTCACCGTGGTGGTCAAGAAAGAACTCCCGGCCGAACTGCGCAGCCGTGTGGCGCAGTGGTTCACCAGCGCCAGCGAGCCCGCAGGCCTGGCCCCCGCCACATTGAAGCCGGAGGCGGCGCAGTACAAGCGGGTGGCCGAACTGGGTCTGTTCACCCCGGTGGCCCTACCCGGCGTGCAACGCGTGAACGCCAAGGAGGCCCAACAACTCCAGGGCCAGGGCGCGTTGCTGGTGGACACGCGCACCGAGAAGGAATTCCGTGCCAAGCGCATGAAAGGCGCCGTGTGGGCGCCCTACATCGAAAAGAGCCTGAAGGACGTGGCCTTTGACCCCGCCGCCGACGACTTCAGCGCCCTCGGCAAACTGCCTGCCAAGCCCATGGTGTTTGCCTGCAACGGGGCCGAATGCTGGAAGTCCTACAAAGCCGCCAAGCACGCGGCCGCCAAGGGCCACAAGAATGTGTACTGGCTGCGTGGTGGCCTGCCCGAGTGGGCTGCCGAGGGGCTCCCTACCGAAAAGGACTGAGAGGCTGAGAGTCTTTTGCCCACGCCCATCACTCGGGCGTGGTGCAGAACACCGTCAGCACGCCGGTGTAGCCATAGAGCTGGTTGCGCGCAATCTCGCCCGCAGCGAAGAAGCCCACCAGCGGCACGTCGCCCAGGGCATGGCGCACGATCTGCAGCTCGGCGCCCGGCGCGCCAAAATGCGGGCCGCCCCGGCCTGAGCAGCTCACGTAAATGGCGCCTGCCACCTCGCGCTGGCGGCCTGGTGCCAGTGCGGGCGCAGCGCCTTTCCCAATGCGCGAACGCTGCATGCTGGCGGCTGAAGGTTCGGTTTCTTCGGGGGCCAGCTCCTCGCGGATTTCGGTGCAGATGCGCACCAGGTCGGCCCGCGCCGCTGCCGCATGGCGCTGGCAAAAGGCCAGTTGCATGCCGGGCTCCACCGCCTCGGCCAGGGCCACCCCCTGGCGTGCGCCATCCAGCCCGAGGATGTGCCGCACCCGCGTGTCGGTGCCGAAGTGCCCGGTGCGTCCGGCAGCGCCAGATGTGCCGGCATTGGCGTTGGTCAGCCCCGCCAGCGTGGACCGGATGCGGCGCACCGCCTCCTGCGGATCGTCCTGCAGCGAAACGTCCAGCGTTTGCAGCAGCGCGCCCAGGGCAGGCTGGCCGTCCAGTTCCAGCACCACATTGCCATCGGCGGCGGTGATGCGCTGCGTGGGCCCCACAGGCTGGCACCCCTGGGTCACGCGCGACACCAGCTCCACCCCGGCCCCGAAGGCTACCCCCGAAAGACCGCCGCTGAACACCCCGCCCGCCGCGCCATGTCCGGCCAGATTGCCATTGCCCGCCACGGCAAACTGCACGCCCGCGCCACGGCTGGCACACACGCCCCCGAACAGGTAGCCCGTGCGGGTGCGTTGCGCCATTTCGTCAATCAGGCCGGGAAGGTCGGGCGTGTGGCCGTCGGCATGGACCAAGGCCGTGTGCGCTGCAAACGGGCCGCTGGCGCTGCGCGGCAAGGGCGCAACGCCGGAGAACACACGGTATTGGTCCGGCGGCAGGTCCAGCAGCATGACGGCCAGGGCAGGCTCGTCCAGGTACTCGGCGCCCGAGGCGCACACCCCTGCGCCCACGGTGCCGCTCCAGTCGGTCACTTCGGGCAGCGCGGCCGACAGCACGTCCAGCAGCGCCGCCGCCTCGGCGGCGTAGTGGTCGGTGATGTAGATCAGGCCCAGCGTGGGTGCCTGGGCATGGCCGGGCAAGGCCATTTGTGCACGCAGCTGTGCCAGGACCAGGGCCACGGCCATGCGCCACTGGGGGTGCGTGGCATGCGCGGTGGGAAATCGCTTCATGGAGGTGCCTGCAGCGCCCGTGCAATCAGCGCGGCGCGGTCAACCCGACTTGCGCCCTGCCTTCTTGGCCGGTGCGCGCTTGGCCGGGGCCTTGCGAGCGGCGGCCTTGCCTGCGGGGGCTTTGGCAACCGTGCGGGGCGTTCCCTCGGCGGTGGAGGTCTTCGTGCGGCGCCCGCTTGCCGCCACGGATTGCATGCCCCGGGCGGCCATGCCGGTGGCGGTTTTCAAGGCTTCCTTGGCCAGGCCGGTCGCCATGTTGCGCGTGGTGTCCAGCGCAGTTTGTTTGGCAGCGTCCTTCATGGCATTGGCCGCAATCTGCTGGAACTGCTGCGTCAGCGCGCCCCACCACTGCATGGGGTCAATCAGGCCGGCGGTGGCATCGGCCTTGGCATGTGCCTTGGTCTTGGCTGCTTTGGGGGCTGGGGCGGCAGGTTCTTCGGGGGTGGCCATGTCGGCGACCCGGCTGGCAGCCCCCGAGACGGCCTGCGCCGCATGCGCCAGCGTGTCGCTGGCCTTGTGCACGCCCTCCATCACGGTGTCTGCCGTCTTGAGCTTGAAGGCGTTGGCCACATCACCCACGCTGAAATTCATGCCCTTGAGGGTGGCCAGCGTCATCTTCTGCACCTCCAGTGCCTGGATGGTGGCGGCCAGCGCACGCGAGTTCTGCTCCAGCCAGAACTGCACTGCCTTGAGTTCTTCGATGCGCTTTTCCAGTTCTTCCACGCTGATGGTGGGAGCCACCCAATGGGACAGGTTGGGCAACTGCGGAATGCTGTTGGAAGCACCCTTGGCCAGGTTCTGGAGGAATTCGAAACCCGGCACGTATTTGCCGAAACCGAGGGGGGATGAGTCGCTCATAGCCGCTCCAATGGATGGAAAGTCGAGGATACGAACAGCTTACCCCAACGCGGCCCCTGTGCGCCATGGGCACCACCCTGCCCTGCGCACCCGCCCTGTGCCTGCACGACAGGCCAGGGCCGGTGGCGCGGGAGGATTACTTGTGCATTCCGTGGCTGCCATGGCCGCCCTGCATGGCGGGCATCTGCGCCTGCACAGGCACCTGCAGCTCCAGCTTGCTCTCGGCGCCCTGGGCGTTCTTGAACGTCAGCGTCACCGGCACGGTGCTGCCCTTGGCCAGGGGCGCCTTCAGGTCCATCAGCATGACGTGGTAGCCGCCGGGCTTGAGTTCCACGGCCTGGCCTGCGGGCAGGTCCAGGCCGGTGATGGCGCGCATTTTCATCACGTCGCCTTCCATCTTCATTTCGTGCACCTCGGTCACACCGGCGGCGGGCGATGCCGCGCCCACCAGGCGCGTGGCTTCGTTGGCAGTCAGGCGCATGAAGGCGCCCGTGGCCTTTTGGCCTTGCACGCTGGCGCGCGCCCAGGCGCCGTCCACGGTAACGGGAGCTGCCGTCTGGGCCTGTGCCAAGCCTGCGGCCAGGGCGGCGGCGACGAGCAGGGAAGAAGTGATGCGGGGGAAGTTCATGGTGTTCTCCAAATCAGGGCAATGCCGTTCAGGCGTTCAAAAAATACAAGTCAAAACAGGTTCTAGCGCCCTATTCATAAGCGCAAGCAGCTATATTTTTTATAGCAAATCAGGGGGGGGCGCACGCGCCTGGGCCTGGTGCACCGTGCAGGAGGGGGCTGCGCGCTGCGGGCGGCTGGGCACCGGGCTGGGCAGGGCCTGCGCCGCCAGCACCGGCAGCGCCACCACAGGCACCAGCCAGGGCTGGGGCGGGCACAGTGGGCAGTCCTGGGCATGCCCAGGCACAGGGGCGTCCGGCGCGTTGGGCAGGGGCAGTACGCGCTGCTGGCCGGGCTGTTGGGCCGAGCAAATCCGCTGCAGATCCCAGCCCGCCCCACTGGGCGAGCGGGCCAGCGCACCGGGCATCTGCACCACGGCCCAGCACGCCAGCCACAGGCCGGCAAACCAATGGCGGGAGCGCGTGGTCAGCATCGGGGCATTGTAGGAGGCACGGGTGGCGACCGAAGGCAGGCACCCGGTTTTCTTGACCACCATCAACCCAATGCGCCGGTGCCGGGCGCAAGATGAAACCACCCACACCACACGGTACAAGCCCATGAACACAGAACAAGCCGCCCCCTTCCAACAGCAACTGATCACCCTGCGCCGCCAGGTGCTGGAGCAACTCGCCGCCCAGCGCGGAGGCACGCTGGGGCGCGCCGATGCCGCAGCAGAGCACTTCGGCCACCCCGAGGATTCGCGCGCGCAGGTCTACACCGAGCGCGACATCGAATTTGCTCTGGGCGAACACGAAACCGCCCACCTTGCGGCCATTGATGCGGCGCTGGAGCGCATCCAGGCCGGCAGCTACGGCGAATGCACCGACTGCGGCGCCGACATTGGCACGGCACGCCTGCATGCCGCCCCCGAGGCAGCGCGCTGCCTGGGCTGCCAGGAAAAGGCAGAGGAGTGAAACTCCCCCCTGAGGCGCCTTCGGCGCCTTCCCCCCTCCCGGCGCGGCGGGGCGGCCCTTGCGCGGGAGCCCTGGCATGGGGCGCGCCAGTTACATACGTTAGGGGTGCGGCGTTTGCGGAATGGATCAATGAGAGGTCAAACCGCTAGCCGCGTCGGCAGGCCGCTGCTGCGCTGTGTGCGCTGGCGCAGGGCCTGCTCCAGTACGCTGGGCTGCGCGGCCACCAGGGTGAAGGCCTCGCGCGCGCGGGTGATGCCTGTGTACACCAGCTCCCGGCTGAGCAAGGCCCCGGCGGCCTGCGGCGGCAGCACGAGGACGGTGTGCCCGAACTCCGAGCCCTGGCTTTTGTGCACCGTCATGGCAAAGGCGGTTTCCACATGCGCCAGCCGGGCCACGCCCACCGAGCGCAGGTGCGGGCCGTCAGCAAAATAGGCGCGCAGGCCGCCGCCCGGCGCGGGCAGCGCGATGCCGATGTCGCCGTTGAAGACCCCCAGCCCCGCGTCGTTGCGCGTGACCATGATGGGGCGGCCTGCATACCACTCGCCGCGCCCCGGCAGCAGCCCGGCGCTGCGCAGGGCCGATTCGACCGCGCGGTTGAGCCCGGCAGCACCCCAGGGGCCTTCGCGCACAGCGCACAGCAGCCGGAATCCATCAAAAGCCTGCAGCACGCTGTGCACCCAGGCGGCATGGGGGGCCTCGTCAGCAGGCGCCTGCACTGACAGCGCGCGCAGATAGTCACGGTAGCAGGCCGGGGCCCCCACGCGGCCGCGCAGGGCCAGTTGCACTGCGGCGGCGGGGTCGGGGCTGGCCAGCAGGTGCACGCCGCCCTGAGGGTCGGCCTCCAGAATGTGGCGGGCCTGGGGGGCATGGCCCTGGTTCACCGCCTGCGCCAGTGCGCCGATGGCCCCCCCAAAGCGGCGGCTCTCGCGCAGCATGACCATGTGCTGCGCCAGCGCGGGCGCCTGGGCGCCGGGTTCGAGCAAGGCGTCCGGCAGGGTCTGGCCGGTGGTGGCCTGGAGGTAGCGGCGGGTCTCTGGGCTATAGCGGCCAGCAGATGCGTCGCGGCACAGGTCGCCCAGCACAGCGCCAGCCTCGACCGAGGCGAGCTGGTCCTTGTCGCCCAGCAGCACCAGGCGCGCGTTGGCGGGCAGTGCGTCGAGCAGCGCGGCCATCATCTCCAGGTGCATCATGGAGGCTTCGTCCACCAGCAGCACATCCACATCGAGCGGGTGGCCCGCGTGGTGCCGCATCTGGCGCGTGAGGGGCCGCGCGCCCAGCAGTGCGTGCAGGGTGCGCGCCGGGCCCAGGCGCTGGGCCAGGGCCTGCAGGTCCAGGGCGCCCTGCAGGCGCGCTTGCAGGTCTTGCAGCGCGCCATCGATGGATTGGCGCAGGCGCGCTGCCGCCTTGCCGGTGGGGGCGGCCAGGGCCACACGCCAGGGCCGGTCTGGCGGCTCCATGGCGGCCAGCAGGGCCAGCAGGCGGGCGGCGGTGTAGGTTTTGCCGGTGCCCGGCCCGCCGGTGAGCACGGCCACGCGCGAGCGCAGCGCCACGGCGCAGGCCAGTTGCTGCCAATCGATCCCGGTGCGTGCTTCGGCGTCTGCCGCCTGGCCTTGCGGCGCGGGCGCAAACAGGCGCGCCAGCCACTGGCTTGCCAGGGCTTCATCGACCGGCAGCGGCGCATGGGCACGCTCGCGCAGCGCTTGCGCCACACGGGTTTCGTAGCCCCAGTAGCGGCGCAGGTACAGCAGCGGCGCGCTGGCGCTGCCCCCCAGCACCAGGGGCTGGCCAGCATCTTGCGCAGCGCCCTCCTCGCGCACCACCGGGCTGCTGCGCAGGGCATGGAGCCAATCGTCCAGGCGCTGCGGCAGCGCGTGCCAGGCCTGGGCAAGGGCCTGGGGCGCGGGGGCGGGCCAGGCCAGCAGGGCAGCGGGATCGCGCACCAGTGCGTCCAGCGGCAGGCAGGTGTGGCCGCGCCCTTCCAGGTGCGCGAGCACGGCGGTGGCCATCAGCAGCTCGGGGTGGGCCTGGGGGTCGAGCTCGGCCACCCAGCGGGCCAGTGCGCGGTCCAGGTGGCGCAGCCAACCGGCGTCCACCCATTGCTGCAGGAGTTCGAGGGGGGCGTTCATGCGGCGGTCTCAGCAGGGTCGAGCATGGCGTCGAGCGCATCGAGCAGGGCGGGTGACGGCGCCAGGTGGCACAGGCCCACCTGGGGCCCGTCGATCCCGCGCAGGAACCAGAACAGCGCACCGCCCAGGTGCTGCTGCGGTGCATAGGCAGCGCCCAGGCGCGCGCGCAGCAGGCGGTGCAGGGCCAGCAGGTAGAGCGCGGCTTGCACGTCATAGCGGTGCGCGGCCAGGGCGGCATCGAGTGCCTCTGCGGTGTAGGCCGCGCCGCTGTCGCCCAGGTGGTTGGATTTGTAGTCCAGCACCCAGTAGCGCCCGCCGTGCTCGAACACCAGGTCGGCAAAGCCCATGAGCATGCCGCGCAGCTCGCGCTCGGGCAGCGCCGGGCGTTCGCGCCCGGGCAGCAGGTGGGTGCGACACAGCGCATCGACCTCGGCGGCGCGCAGGCGGTGCACGGGCAGCCAAAATTCCATTTCGGGCAGCAGGCGCTGCAGGCCGCGCAGCGGTGCGCCCAGCGGCGGCATGGGGGTGTGCACCACGGCGCGGAGCCATTGCAGGACGTCGGCGGCGCGCTCGCCATGGCCCGCGCGCTCGCAGCGCCTGCGCAGGCGCTCGGCCAGGGGGCCTTCGGGCTCCAGCGCAAAGCCTTCGGTTGTCAGCCATTCGAGCTGCTGGTGCAGGAAGTTGCCTGCCGCGCTGCCGCGCACGAACTGGTGCCAGGGCGCTGTCTGCGTTGCCGGGGAAAGCGACATGCCCTGGGCTGTGGGCGGTGTCTCGTCAAACAGGTCCAGCGTGCGGCCTCGGGGCGTATCGGCCCAGGGGTCAGGCGCTGCGGCCCAGGCGGCGGGCGCGGCCAGCGGCACCAGGGGCGCAAGCTCGTCGTCGGCCGGGCGCTGGAGCGCCAGCGCAGCCAGGGGCACCGAACTTGGGGCACTGGCGCGCACCAGCTGCGAAAAACTGCCGATGCCCCAGCGCCGGTCGAACTGCGCGGCATAGGGCACGCTGGGGGCCAGCACCGGTGCATTGGCCACCAGGGCCAGGGCCTGCAGTGGCACGGGCAAGGGGGTGGCCGGCTGCACGCGCAGCAGCGCGGGCTGGGCATCGGCCAGGGCCTGCAATTGCGTGTGCCAGTCTTGTGGCTCCAGCGCGGCCTGGGGCCCGGCCAGCAGGCAGCCCAGGGCGCTGTCGTGCGTGCGGCACTGCTTGCCGTTGCCCACGCGCACGGCGGCAAAGCCCAGCCACACGCTGTGACGCGCGCGGGTGAGGGCCACGTACAGCAGACGCAGGTCTTCGCGCAGGCGCTCGTGGGCGGTCTGTGCCTTGAGTGCGTCGGTCCAGTGCAGGTGCTGGTGGCGTTGGCCCTGGGCGTCTGGGAGCGCGGGGTAGTCACCCGCGTGCGTGCGTCCGCCGGGCACGCTCCAGGCAAAAGGCAGGCAGACCACGGGGTATTCCAGCCCCTTGCTCTTGTGCACGGTGACGACCTGCACCAGGTCGGCATCGCTCTCCAGGCGCAGGACTTGTTCGTCCCCGGCCATGCGGTCTTCGTGCACCTGGGTGTGCAGCCAGCGCAGCAGCGCGTGCTCGCCCTCCAGATGGCTGCTGGCCTCTTGCAGCAGTTCGGCCAGGTGCAGCACGTTGGTCAGGCGCCGCTCGCCGCCGTGGTCGCGCAGCCAACGGGCGGGCAGATCGAACTGGTGCAGGGTCTGGCGCAGCATGGTGAGCACGCCCTGGCTGCGCCAAACGGCGTGCAGCGCACGCAACTGGGCGCTGCGCTGCTCGAAGGCCTGGTCGTCGTCGGAGAGCGCGGCCAGCTCGCCCAAGCCCAGGCCGATGAGGCGGGTGGCCATGCCGGTGCGCAGCAAACTGGCGTCCTGCGGGTCGGCCACGGCCTGCAGCCACCACATCAGGTCGTGTGCCTCGTCGCTGTCGAACACCGAGTCGCGGTCGGACAGGTACACCGAGGCCACGCCCCGCTGCTGCAGCTGGCGCCGCACGGCGGCGGCCTCGGTGCGCGAGCGCACCAGCACGGCGATGTCTGCCGGGCGCAGGCGGCGCAAGGGGGCATCGGCCTGCGCAAAGCCGGTTTGCGCATCGGCCAGCCACTGCACGATCTGGGCGGCACAGCGCGCGGCAAAGCGTTCGCGGTGCTCGGGGATTCCCGCCAGCTCCAGGTCGTGGTGGATGTCCAGCGCGGGCACGGGGCCGTCAGCGGTCTGGAACTGCTCAGGCCGCCCGCGCGCCTGCACGGGCACGAAGGGCAAGGGGTTCTCATCGCCCTGGGCGCTGCGGAACAGGAAGGCGCCTTCACCACCGCGCGCTTCGGCACGCTCAAACAGGTGGTTGACGGCGCCGACCAGCGCTTGCGTGGAGCGGTGGTTGGTGTCCAGCAGGTAGTGGCGCCCCTGGGTGGCGCGGCGCGCCTGCAGGTAGCTATGGATGTCGGCCCCGCGAAAGCCGTAGATGGACTGCTTGGGGTCGCCAATCAGCAGCAGCGCGGTGTCGGGCCGGGGCACGCTGGGCGCGTACAGCAGGTCGAACAAACGGTACTGCAGGGGAGAGGTGTCCTGGAATTCGTCGATCAGCGCCACCGGGTACTGGGCCGTGATGCGCGCGCGCAGGCGTGCGCCCTGCGGTGCCTGCAAGGCCTGCACCAGGCGCTGCAGCAGGTCGCGAAAGCCGAGCACGCGGCCCTGGCGCTTGAGCAGGGCCACGCGCTGCTGCACCTGGGTGGCGGCGTGCAGGCGCAGCCGTGCGGCCAGCGGTGTGGTCGCTTGCAACGCCTGCTGCAGGTGCTCCAGCGCGGCAGAGGCTTCGGGCAGATCGAGCGGCGGTGCGCTGGCAAGGCGCGCCTCCCTCAGCCCCTGGGGGGTGAGGCGGCGCCAGGCGGCTTCGGGCCACTCCAGCGGCTGCCACAGGTCCCCTTCCAACCACTGTTGCAGGGCGTCGAGCCAGGTGGTGCAGCGACCGATCTGGATCTTGCGCCCGTCCCAGTGGGCCTTGTGCTGTTGCAGGTGCACCTCCAGCCAGTCGCGCAGCGATTGCACATGCTGCGGCCAACCTGCACGCAGGGTTTGCTCCTGCTCTGCATGCGCTTGCAGGCACTGCACCAGCGTGGCGGGCTGCGCCAGCGCGGGCAGGTCGGCGTCCAGCAGCTTGCTCAGGTCGGCATGCAGCGCATCGACATGGGGCCAGACGCGGGACGCGGCTTCGAACTGCGCAGGGGTCAGCCCATAGCACTGCTGGCGCCAGTAGTCCTGCACGGCCTGGGCCTGCAGGCTGTGCTCGTCGGTGCTCAGTTCTTCTTCGGCCAGTTGGCCGCTGTCCACGGCGTGCTCGCGCAGCATGCGCTGGCACCAGGCGTCGATGGTGAACACGGCCGCTTCGTCCATGGCCTCGGCGGCCAGCGCCAGCCGCCAGGCCGCGTGCTCGCGCTGCGGGCCGGGGGGGTATTGCTGCAGCAGCGCGGCCAGAAAAGGGTCGCCCTCGGGCACCGGGGCCTGGCCGCGAAAGCACTGCGCCGCCTGCGCCAGCCGCGCACGGATGCGGCTGGACAGCTCACGCGTGGCGGCGCGGGTGAAGGTCATCACCAGGATCTGCGCGGGCATCAGCGGCTGCGGGTGGCCTTGCACCCCCCCATGGCCCAGTACCAGGCGCAGCACAAGCGCGGCGATGGTCCAGGTCTTGCCGGTGCCTGCGCTGGCCTCGATGAGGCGGCTGCCGTGCAGCGGAAAGTCCAGCGGGTTGAGCACCTGGGGCGCGTCGCTGTGCGGGTGCAGCTGGGGCGTGCTCACGGGGAAGCCTCCGTGCTGCCCGCTGCAGTGGTGGCGGTGGCAGCGCCATGGTCGTGCACGCGGACGGCCGTGTGGGCCCACTGTTCCAGCGGCGCCCACAGGGCCTGGGCGGCCTGCGTCAGGCGGCCGTCTGCGGCCAGTGCGTCGTAGTCTGGGTAAAAGCGTGCCCAGGCCGGGTCTTGCGCCTCACCGTCCTGCTGGCTGGTGCCTTCGTAGGCGGCGCGTGCGGCGGATTCATCTTCCAGCAACGCCAAGGCCGTGCGGCGTGGCAGGGGCAGCGGGGCGCTCTGGCCCTGGCTGCAAGCGTGCAGCCAGAGGTCGAGCTGGGTGCGGGCGGCTTCGGGTGCGAGCGGCTCCCAGGCCAGCCACACGTCACGCGCCACCAGCAGCCCTTGCAGCGCGGTACCGCTGGCCGCTGCGGCCAGGTTGCACAGCCAGGGGTGGATGAGCAGGTCGGTGCGCAGGCTGCGTTTTTTCGCATCGCGCAGCAGGCGCGAAGGGCTCAGCGCCATCCACACCGCCTGCCCCGCTGCGTTGCAGCGCAGGCCGTCGAGCCAGTCCTGCAGGCTGAGCGCCGATTTGAATTCATGGTCATTTTGTGCCTTTGCGCCCGTCTGATAAGCGCAAGTAGCTATCAAATTGATAGCATCTGGAGTCTGGAGCGTTCGGCAGACCTGCACCCGTGCGGCGGGCTGGGCATGGGCACGCTGCAGGGCTTGCCAGGTTTGCAGCACCGGCAGCCACTCTGCGTCCCACTGGGCGACGAGCTGCTCGCCCGGCGTCCCCAGCGGCAGCAGGCCCGCACGGCGCAGTCGCTGCAGGGCCTGGCCCAGGTGCTGGCGGGGCGCGCTGTCGGGCAAGTCTGCCCAGTCGGTGGGCAGATGGTCGAGCAACTGGCGCGCGACGGTGTGGCTCTCCAGCCCCGCCAGGTGGAAGGGCTCGGCGTCTTCCGGCGCATCGTCGCCGCGGTCGAACACCACGCCCAGGCGCGTGCGCAGAAAGTACCGTGCCGGGTGGCGCATCCAATCGGCCAGGTCGCGCAGGGCCAGGGGTGCAGCGGCTTCCCGTGGCGGCAGCGCTTGCACAGCCTCTGGGGTGCCTGCGGGCGCGCAGGCATGGGCTTCGCGCCATTCGCGGGCATGGGTGAACAAGCCCGCTTCGCCCTGGAAGTAGCGCGCGCTGAAGGGCTGCAGCGGGTGTTCGGTGGTGCGCTCGGCCAGCACCTGCGGCCCCCAGGCGGCCTGGAGGTAGTCGCGCAGCTGTGCCACCAGCACAGAGGGCGGTTGCTCGGTGTTGTCGCGCACGTTGCGCCCGGTCCAGCTCACGTAGAGCACACGGCGCGCTGCCAGCAGCGCGTCGAGCATGAGCTGGCGGTCGTCGGTCTGGCGCGAACGGTCACCGGGGCGCGCCTGGCCGGGCTGGGCCATGAGGTCGAAGTCGTTGCGCGGCGTGCGGCGCGGGTATTCGCCGTCGTTCATGCCCAGCAGGCAGACGACCTCGAAGGGGATCGCACGCATGGGCATGAGCGTGCAGAAGGTGACCCCCCCGGCACGGAAGCGTTGTTGGGTGGCGGGCAGTTCCAGGCATTGCGCCACGGCGTCCTGCGCGGTTTCCAGCGGCAGGGCCTGGGCAAAGCCTGCGACGTCGCAGGCCTGGAGCCAGGCCTCCAGCGCGGCATTCAAGGCTTCGAGCACCTGGCGATCGCCCTCGTCGGTGGCTGCAAAGCATGCCGCCCAGAGGGAGCGCAAGCGCTGTGCCCATTGCCCGGGCGTGGCGGGCTCGCTGGCCTCGCGGCGCCAGGCTTCCAGGCGCTCGAGCAGGGCGGCCAGGGCGCCGACCAGGGCAGCGTCCAGCCCGCCGACCTCGGTGCAGGGTTCGATGTCGGCAAAGCTGGCCGCACCACCGGCATAGCCCAGGAGCATGCGCTGTAGGCCAAAGTGCGCGCTGTTGGTGGCACCGCAAAGCGGCAGATCCAGGGCATTGCGGTGGTCTTGCGTGAGGCCCCAGCGGATCCCGGCCTGGGCCATCCAGTGCACCAGGGTATCGCAGTCCTGCGGCTGCACGCCCAGGCGGGCCGCCAGGGCGGGTACGTCCAGCAGCGCATGCAGCTCGCTCAGGGTGCAGCGGCGCGCGGGCAGGCCCCAGAGCCATTCCACGGCGGCCATCAGCGGCTGGCTGGCGCGCGGGCTCTGGTCGGCAATGTCGAAGGGGATGTGGCGCGCATCGTCCGGCGGGTACTGCGCAAAGACCGCGCGGATGGCGGGCGCCATGGCGTCGATGTCCGGCACCATGACCACGATGTCACGCGGGTGCAGCGCCCTGCCCTGCGGCGGGTGCGCCAGCAGTTCCAGCAACTGGTCGTGCAGCACCTCGACCTCGCGCAGCGCGCTGTGCGCCGCGTGGAACTGGATCGAGCGGTCGTCAGGCGCCACAAGGGACTGCGGATGCTCGGCCAAAGGCACCAGGTCGCGGATGCGGTGTTGCACCTGCAGCAGCAGGGGTGCATCCTGCACCTCGCCCTCGTCGAACAGATCCAGGCGCGGCATGCCCCACAGCGAAGGCTCCGCAGAAGCCTCCTCGTAGGCGTCGAGCTGGCGCACAAAATCGCGGCTTTGGCGCCCCCAGGCAGCCAGCAGCGGATGGGCATGCAGGTGCATCTGCTCCAGCGGCACGAGGGCCAGATCCCGCCCCGCCCGCGCCGGAAGGCGCCGCTGGCGCATACGCAGCCACTCGCGGCCATCCATGATGTCGGCCCAGTGAAAACGGCAGGGGTTGGGGATGGCCAGCAGAATCTGGCTGCCACGCGCCATGGCGCAAAGCCAGTCCAGCACCGGCTGCGGCACATGCGCCATGCCGAACAGGACGACACGGCGCGGCCATGGGGCACTCTGCGCCGGAAGCTGCCCCTTCCGCAAGGCATCGAGCGCGCGCCGGTGCACCTGCGGACGCACGGCCTGGCGCTCGGCCTCGGTCAGCCCCTGCAGCACCGCACGCCACAGCCCAGGCTGCCAGCGCTCACTTTCGGGCAGAGGCGAAAGCTCGCCCCCCGGGCCGCGCAGACCATCGCGCCCGTGGGCCCAGTCGTCGAGCCAGTCGGGTCGATAGACCTGGTACTGATCCCACAGATCGGCCAGACGCCGGGCCAGCAGGTAGTGGTCGTGGGGTCCGGCCCTGCGCACTGTGTGGGCCAGTGGCGCGTATTCGGGCTGCTCGGTCAGCGACGGAAGGAGCGCGAGCAGCCGCCAGGTCAGCGCGGCCTTGTCCGTGGGCGCATCGGCGCCCACCTGCGCACCGAGCACCTGCCGGTAACTGCGCCACAGAAAGCGCGAGGGCAGCTCCACCCGAAGCGCCGCACCGATGCCGCTGCGCACCGCCATGGTCATCTTGAACCACTCGGCCATGGCATTGCTTTGCACCAGCACCACTTCGGGCTCCAGCGGCTCCAACGGATGGCGGTGCAACCACTCTGCCACAGTCTGGGCCAGGTCTTCCATGCGGTTGCCATGCAGCGCCAACCATCCTGGTTGCAGGGAACTGGCCAGGGTCTGCGCTTGCTCTTCCATCATGCTTGTCAGTGTCTAAGAAAGCAGTATGGCATGGGCTTGGCCCGGTGATGCTGGATGCTCCACAAACAAAAACGCCCACTGATGAGTGGGCGTTTTTTACGGCAGGGCCGCATCTGATTGGTTGCGCGAGAAGGATTTGAACCTCCGACCTTTGGGTTATGAGCCCAACGAGCTACCAGACTGCTCCATCGCGCGGCAAGAGATAGATTATAGCGTACTTTTAGGCTGCCGTTGCAGAATCTGCAGCAGGAGCCGCAACTTCTGCGCGCTCGACCAATTCCACCAGCGCCATGGGAGCGTTGTCGCCCACGCGGAAGCCCATTTTCAGAATGCGGGTGTAACCACCAGGACGGGTCTTGAAGCGGGGGCCCAGGTCGTTGAACAGCTTAGTGACGCTGTCGCGGTCACGCAGGCGGTCAAAAGCGAGGCGGCGGTTGGCGACGGTGTCGACCTTGGCCAGGGTGATCATAGGCTCGACAACGCGGCGCAGTTCCTTGGACTTGGGCAGCGTGGTCTTGATGGCTTCGTGCTCAATGAGCGAATTCATCATGTTGCGCAGCATCGCCTGGCGATGGGCGCTGGTGCGGTTGAGTTTGCGAAGGCCGTTTCCGTGGCGCATGGTGCTTTCCTTGTATGTTGTTCAATTGGGCAGCCGGATCAGGTACCGCCCAAGGCACTGTCCCGCGAAGGGAACCGAAGATTATAGCTTCAACGCTTGTCGAGGCCAGCCGGGGGCCAGTTCTCAAGCTTCATACCCAGCGTGAGACCGCGCGAAGCCAAGACTTCCTTGATCTCGTTGAGCGACTTGCGACCCAGGTTGGGGGTCTTGAGCAACTCGTTCTCGGTGCGCTGGATGAGGTCACCGATGTAGTAAATGTTTTCTGCCTTGAGGCAGTTGGCAGAACGAACCGTGAGTTCAAGCTCGTCCACGGGGCGAAGCAGGATCGGGTCGAAACTGGCACCGGAGGTGCGCGCACCGGAGACAGGCGCTTCGAAGATGTCACCACCATCGAGTTGCGCGAACACAGCCAGTTGTTCGACCAGAATCTTGGCCGATGCACGGACGGCCTCTTCCGCAACGATGGCGCCGTTGGTTTCGATTTCCAAAACCAGCTTGTCCAAATCGGTACGCTGTTCCACCCGGGCGCTTTCCACGGTGTAGCTCACGCGGCGCACGGGCGAGAACGAGGCGTCCAGCACGATGCGACCAATGGTCTTGTTGGCGTCGTCGGCATAACGGCGCTGGTTGCCAGGAATGTAGCCACGGCCTTTTTCGACCTTGATCTGCATGTCGAGCTTGGCGCCGTGCGACAGGTGCGCAATCACATGGTCCGGGTTGATGATTTCCACATCGTGCGGAGTCTGGATGTCCCGCGCCGTGACCACGCCTTCGCCTTCTTTTCGCAGGCTCAGGGTCACTTCGTCGCGGTTGTGCAACTTGAAAACCACGCCCTTGAGGTTCAACAGGATGTTGACCACATCTTCCTGCACGCCATCAATGGAGGAGTACTCGTGCAGAACCCCTGCGATGGTGACTTCGGTTGCTGCATAACCCACCATGGACGAGAGCAGCACACGCCGAATGGCGTTGCCCAGCGTGTGGCCGTAGCCGCGCTCGAACGGTTCGAGTTCGACCTTGGCCTTGTTTGGGCCGAGCTGCTCGACATTGATCGTCTTGGGTTTCAGCAGATTTGTTTGCATTCAGACTTCCTCTCAATACCCCCAGCTCGTTACACCGGTAAGGCTGGTGAAGCGCCTGCACCGCGATGCCTCGCGGTGCAGGAACGATTTACGTGCTATGACTGCTCGCCGATCAGCGAGAGTACAGTTCGACGATCAGCGATTCGTTGATGTCAGCACCGAATTCATCACGATCGGGCACCTTCTTGAAAACGCCCTCGGCCTTGTCGGCATTGACATCCACCC
Organism: Giesbergeria sp.; assembly: GCA_023150295.1. Lineage (GTDB taxonomy): Bacteria > Pseudomonadota > Gammaproteobacteria > Burkholderiales > Burkholderiaceae_C > Simplicispira. Next base: position 18,433 of record JAKLLE010000021.1, read on the forward strand.
ACGCGGGCATACCGACCTGCTGCGCCAATTGCAGCGCTTCGACCACACGGCCTTGCTTCTTGGACTTCTCACGCACAGCCACCACATCGCCCACCTTCACCAGGTACGAGGGGATATTGACGGCAACGCCGTTGACCGTGATGGCCTTGTGCGAAACGAGCTGGCGCGCCTCGGCACGGGTCGAACCGAAGCCCATGCGATAGACCACGTTGTCCAGGCGGCATTCCAGCAGCGACAGCAGGTTGGCACCGGTGTTGCCCTTGCGGCGATCCGCCTCTTCGAAGTAGCGGCGGAACTGCTTTTCCATGATGCCGTACATGCGCTTGACCTTTTGCTTTTCACGCAGTTGCAGGCCATAGTCGGAGGTGCGGGCACCAGAGGTGCGGCCATGTTGGCCAGGCTTGGAGTCGAACTTGCACTTGTCCGCGATCGAGCGGCGAGCGCTCTTGAGGAACAGATCCGTGCCTTCGCGGCGGGAGAGTTTGGCCTTGGGGCCGAGGTAACGTGCCACTTGAGTGTCCTTTGAATCAACTACCGCAAACCATTGCGGGAGCCGCCTGGGGCGCGCAAGCGCTCGCAGGCGGCGGTGGGCTTATAAAAGATCAGATACGGCGACGCTTCTGAGGGCGGCAACCGTTGTGGGGAACCGGCGTCACATCGGAAATCGAGGTGATGCGGATACCCAGCGCGCCCAAGGCGCGCACCGAGGATTCGCGACCAGGACCGGGGCCCTTGATCTCGACATCCAGGTTCTTGATGCCCTGCTCAATGGCGGCACGGCCAGCCATTTCAGAGGCCACCTGGGCTGCAAAAGGCGTGGACTTGCGCGAGCCCTTGAAACCCTGGCCACCCGAGGATGCCCAAGACAGTGCATTGCCCTGGCGATCCGTGATGGTGATGATGGTGTTGTTGAACGACGCATGCACGTGGGCGATACCGTCCGACACGTTCTTGCGAACCTTCTTGCGCACGCGCTGTGCGGCGTTATTGGCAGGAGACTTAGCCATAGCGTTCTTTCAGACTTTATTTCTTCAGTGCAGCAGCACCCTTGCGCGGGCCCTTGCGGGTACGTGCGTTGGTGCGTGTGCGCTGCCCACGCACCGGCAGGCCGCGACGGTGACGGAAACCACGGTAGCACCCAATGTCCATCAGTCGCTTGATGTTCATCGTGGTTTCGCGGCGCAGGTCACCTTCGATGGTGAACTGAGCGATCTGGTCGCGGATTTTCTCGAGATCGCCGTCCGTCAGATCCTTGACCTTTTTCGAATATGCGATGTCGCAAGCTTCACAGATCTTGCGTGCGCGGGTGCGTCCAATGCCATAGATGGCGGTCAGACCGATCTCAGCGTGCTGATGCGGCGGAATATTGATACCAGCGATACGTGCCATTTGCGTCCTCTAATGCTTTCCTGATCAACCTTGACGCTGCTTGTGACGCAGGTCCGTGCAGATCACGCGCACCACACCTTTGCGGCGGATGATCTTGCAGTTGCGGCAGATTTTTTTGACCGAAGCCGAAACTCTCATTTCATTCTCCTAAAACCAGATCTAGCGCTCCGGCAAGCTCTGCCTGAAACACTGGGACCCCGATTGTCTGGGTCCAAACCAACTTGCACCGGTGTTTGCCGAGTGCGCCCTATTGCTATGCCCGACGACGGGCGTCTTCAAGCACCACCAGGTTTGAAATTTGCCTTTTTCAGCAAGGATTCATACTGTTGGGACATCAGGTAGTTTTGTACCTGAGCCATGAAGTCCATGGTCACGACCACGATGATCAACAACGAAGTACCACCGAAATAGAACGGCACGTTGTACTTGATGATCAAGAACTCCGGCAGAAGACAGACCAGCGTGATATAGATTGCGCCGATCAAAGTCAGTCGGAGCAGGATTTTATCAATGTACTTAGCCGTCTGATCACCCGGCCGGATGCCAGGAATGAACGCACCGCTCTTCTTCAGGTTGTCTGCTGTTTCTCGGCTGTTGAAAACCAAGGCCGTGTAGAAAAAACAGAAGAAGATGATGGCAGCGGCATAGAACATGACATACACCGGCTGACCAGGCGTCAGCGCTCCGGAGATGTCCTTGAGCCAGCGCATCGAATCCCCGGAACTGAACCAGTTCACCACCGTTGCGGGCAGCAAAATGATGGAAGACGCAAAGATTGGAGGAATCACGCCCGCCATATTCAGCTTCAAGGGCAAGTGCGAGGACTGACCCCCATAGACCTTGTTGCCGACTTGGCGCCTGGCGTAGTTCACCAGAATCTTGCGCTGCCCCCGCTCCACGAAGACCACGAAGTACGTCACCAGGCACACGAGCAAGACGATGAAGATGGCTGCAATGATGCTCATCGCACCGGTGCGCACCAGTTCCAACAAGCCACCAATCGAACTGGGCAAACCGGCTGCAATACCTGCAAAGATCAGGATCGAAATACCATTGCCCAAGCCGCGCTCGGTGATTTGCTCACCAAGCCACATCAGGAACATGGTGCCAGCCGTCAAACTGACCACGGTCGTCAGGCGGAATCCAAAGCCTGGAGCCAACACCAGCCCGGCGGTGCTTTCCAACGCCACGGCAATGCCAAGCGACTGGAAAATCGCCAAGCCCAGGGTGGCGTATCGCGTGTACTGGGTGATCTTGCGACGACCCGCTTCGCCCTCTTTCTTCAATTGCTCGAAGGTCGGGACTGCATAGGTCATCAATTGCAAGATGATCGATGCCGAGATGTACGGCATGATGCCCAGCGCAAAGACGGTGAACCGCGAGAGCGCACCACCAGAGAACATGTTGAACAGGTTCAAGATGCCCTGCTGACCGCTGAACAGCTGCTTGAGCTGCTCGGGATCGATGCCGGGCACCGGAATGTGCGCCCCGATGCGATAGACGACCAGTGCCAGCAGCAAAAAGACCAGTCGACGACGCAGGTCGCCGTACTTGCCGGTTTTTGCGATGGAGGCTGCGCTCGTTGCCACGGATTGCTACCTTGCTTCAGGCAAGCGAGCCGCCAGCAGCTTCAATGGCTGCCTTGGCACCTGCCGTGGCACCGATACCACTGAGCTTGACCGGCGTAGTGATCTCGCCCGTCTTGATGACCTTCACGGTCTTGGCGAGCTGACCCACCAGACCCGCCTGCTTGAGTGCCAGCAGATCCACTTCGGGCAGACCCAGCTTGGCCAGATCGGCGAGCGTCACTTCTGCATTGAAACGCAGCGATTGGGACTTGAAGCCGCGCTTGGGCAGACGGCGCTGCAAAGGCATTTGACCGCCTTCAAAGCCCACCTTGTGGTAGCCGCCCGCACGGGACTTCTGACCCTTGTGACCGCGACCGGCGGTCTTACCCAGACCCGAACCGATACCACGACCGACGCGGCGCTTGGCGTGCTTGGCACCTTCTGCAGGCTTGATGCTATTGAGTTCCATCATGAACCTTTCAGATGACCTTGACCAGGTAGCTGATCTTGTTGATCATTCCGCGCACTGCAGGGGTGTCCTGCAGCTCGCTGATGCTGTTGAGCTTGCGCAAGCCCAGGCCGCGCACGGTGGCGCGGTGGGACTCTTTGGTGCCAATGGGGCTGCGCACCAGTTGGACCTTGATGGTTTGTTGCGTAGACATCTCGGTTCTCCTGTCAGGCAAAAAGGTCTTCGACCGACTTGCCGCGCTTGGCTGCCACTTCCGCTGCCGTGGTGGACTTGGTCAACGCGTCAAAGGTGGCGCGAACCATGTTGTAGGGATTCGACGAACCATGGCTCTTTGCCACGATGTCGGTCATGCCCATCACTTCGAAAACAGCGCGCATGGGGCCACCAGCAATGATGCCGGTACCCTTGGGGGCCGGAGCCATCATCACGGAAGCGGCGCCATGGTGACCCGTCACCTGGTGGTGGATCGTGCCGCTCTTCAGCGACACCTTCACCATGTTGCGGCGCGCTTCTTCCATTGCCTTTTGCACAGCTGCAGGCACTTCCTTGGACTTGCCCTTGCCCATGCCAACGCGACCATCGCCATCGCCAACGACCGTCAGTGCTGCGAAGCCGAGGATGCGACCGCCCTTGACGACCTTGGTGACGCGGTTGACCGCAATCATCTTTTCGCGCAAGCCGTCGTCGCGACCTTCGTCTTGCACTCGGGGTTGAAATTTAGCCATTTTGTATTCCGATCCGCTTAGAACTGCAGGCCTGCTTCACGTGCAGCGTCGGCCAGAGCCTTGACGCGGCCGTGGTAGGCGAAACCCGCACGGTCAAATGCCACCTTCTCCACGCCTGCGGCCTTGGCCTTTTCAGCAATGCGCTTGCCAATGACCTGGGCCGCAGCCGTGTTGCCACCCTTGCCCGAACCACCCAGGGAAGAGCGGATTTCGGCTTCTGCGGTGGAAGCACTGGCCAGCACTTTGCTGCCGTCGCCAGAGATGACGGAAGCGTAAATGTGGAGATTCGTGCGGTTGACCGTCAAACGCGCCACGCCCTGCTGCGCAATGCGAATGCGTGTCTGGCGTGCACGGCGAAGACGCTGCTCTTTTTTGTTCAGCATGATGCAGCTCCTTACTTCTTCTTGGTCTCTTTGATCGTGATCTTCTCATCCGCATAGCGAATGCCCTTGCCCTTGTAGGGCTCGGGGGGGCGGATCGCACGAATTTCGGCGGCCACCTGGCCCACGCGCTGGCGGTCTGCACCCTTGATCACAATTTCAGTCGGCGTCGGGGTTGCGACGGCGATTCCGGCGGGCATTTCAATGTTCACTGGATGGGAATAGCCCACTGCCAGATTGAGTTTGGTACCTGCAGCAGCGGCCTTGTAGCCCACGCCGACCAGGTTGAGCTTCTTCTCGAAGCCCTTGCTCACACCCAGCACCATGTTGTTGACCAACTGGCGGAACGTACCGCTCATGGCGTCGGCCTCACGCGATTCATTGATCGGCGCAAAGGTCAGCTTGCCATCGTTCTGGATGACCTTGACCAGCACGTTCTGCGCCAGCGACAAGGCACCACCAGATCCCTTCACAGAAATCTGGTCTTCTTTGATGGACACCTCCACGCCAGCGGGGATGACCACAGGTTGTTTTCCTACTCGGGACATTTCAGTTTTCCTCCATGCCTCGTGTTAGGCCACGTAGCAAAGCACTTCGCCACCGACACCGGTTGCGCGCGCCTTGCGATCAGTCATCACACCCTTGGGGGTGGTCACAATGGCCACACCCAGGCCGTTCATGACTTGCGGAATCGCGTCATGGCCTTTGTACACACGCAGGCCGGGGCGGCTCACGCGTTCGATACGCTCAATGACCGGACGGCCAGCGTAGTACTTCAGGGCAATTTCAATTTCAGACTTGCCACCTTCGGTCTTCACTTGGAAACCGTCGATGTAGCCCTCGTCTTTCAGCACCTGGGCGATGGCCACCTTCACTTTGGAAGAGGGCACCGACACCGTGGCCTTGGACACCATCTGCGCATTGCGGATGCGGGTCAGCAGGTCAGCAATGGGATCACTCATGCTCATGTTCAATCTCTCCTGACTGCTTACCAGCTGGCCTTGGTGACACCGGGGATGTCACCTGCAAACGCCAGTTCACGGATCTTGGCGCGACCCAGGCCGAATTGGCGGAACGTGCCACGCGGACGACCGGTGATTTCGCAACGGTTGCGTTGACGCGTCGGATTGGAGTTGCGCGGGAGCTTTTGCAAACCCAGGCGGGCTGCTTCACGCTCTTCGTCGCTGCGCTTCACATCGGATGCGGTGGCCTTGAGTTCAGCGTATTTCGCTGCATACTTTGCCGCCAGTTTTGCGCGCTTGAGTTCGCGCTGGATCAGAGCTGCTTTTGCCATACGCCGCCTCAGTTCTTGAACGGGAAACGGAAGCCGGCGAGCAGTGCCTTGCACTCGTCGTCGGTCTGGGCCGTCGTGGTGATGCTGATGTTGAGACCACGCAGTGCATCCACCTTGTCGTACTCGATCTCAGGGAAAATGATCTGTTCCTTGACACCGATGTTGTAGTTGCCGCGGCCGTCGAATGCGCGACCAGACACACCACGGAAGTCACGCACACGGGGCAGAGCCACGGTGACGAAACGATCCAGGAATTCATACATGCGCACACCGCGCAGGGTCACCATGCAACCGATGGCCTGGCCTTCGCGGATCTTGAAACCAGCGATAGCCTTCTTGGCCTTGGTCACCACAGGCTTCTGACCGGCGATCTTGGTCAGGTCCGCCACTGCATTGTCCATGACCTTCTTGTCAGCGACGGCCTCGCTCACACCCATGTTGAGCGTGATCTTGGTCAGACGGGGCACCTGCATGGGCGAGGTGTAGCCGAACTGCTTCATCAGCTCGGGTGCGACTTTTTCGCGGTAATGTTGTTGGAGTCGTGCCATTTCTTACCCCTTAGGCCGTCTTGATTTCAGCACCGCTGGACTTGAACACGCGTACGCGCGAACCATCCGCCTGCAGCTTGATACCCACGCGGTCCGCCTTGCCCGTTGCAGCGTTGTAAATCGCCACATTCGACTGATGGATAGGCATGGACTTTTCCACGATGCCGCCGGTCGTACCCTTCATGGGGTTGGGCTTGACGTGCTTCTTGACGAGGTTGATACCTTCCACCACCAGATGGGAATCATCCTTGCGCAGCGCAACCGTGCCACGCTTGCCTTTGTCGTGCCCGGTCAGCACGATCACTTCATCGCCCTTGCGAATCTTGTTCATGGCGCGTCCTTTAGAGAACTTCAGGAGCCAGGGACACGATCTTCATGAAGCGCTCGCTGCGCAGTTCGCGCGTCACGGGGCCGAAGATGCGGGTGCCGATGGGCTCCAGCTTGTTGTTAAGCAGCACAGCGGCATTGCCGTCAAACCTGACGAGCGAACCATCGCTGCGGCGAATGCCCTTGGCAGTGCGAACCACCACGGCGCTGTAAATCTCGCCTTTTTTGACGCGACCACGAGGAGCAGCCTCTTTGACGCTGACCTTGATGATGTCGCCCACGCTCGCATAGCGACGCTTGGAACCGCCCAGCACCTTGATGCACAGGACGGACTTCGCGCCGGTATTGTCGGCAACGTCTAACCGAGTTTCTGTCTGGATCATTTCAATATTCCCAACTTGCACCAGCCAAACCGCGCACCACAAAGAGGCGCCGTTGGTCAGTCAGTCTTGGGCCCGTCGTCCACCCTGCAAACCATTTGCAAGGCTTTCCTGGGCAGAAATTTCGCCTTTTTCTCAGCGAAGCCTGGCATTGTCGCAAAGAATCCAGGCAGTGTCAACACCCTTATGCACCCGGCTCTGCGCAAGGAAGGGTGACATAGCGCTGCGCAAGCCGTTGGAACGCCTCCAGGCCCGGATCGCCGCCCGTTTCCTCTTGAAGGACCCGCGCGACCTCGGGCGCCACGGCGGCAGCTTGCCGGGCATCGAGGAAGAGCATGCGCCTGCGCCGGGCGAGCACATCCTCCACGGTGCGAGCGTACTCAAATCGTGCGGCAAAACGCACCATCGCCTCGGAAACCTGGCCTCCGAACATGGTGCCCGCGCCTGGAAGGCCTCGGACGAAGGCTTCCTCGCTTCCGTAGGAATGCCACCCCTGGGCGTCGCACATGCGGTGCTGCACCGGTCCATCGGGCGCTCCCACCAAGGGCAAGCGCAAGGTGCCACCCGCGGGACGCCCTGGCAGCAACCCCTTTTCGAAGCACTTGTCCAGCACATCTTCAGCCATCGCACGGTAGGTGGTCCATTTTCCACCGGTCACCGTGACGAGCCCACTGCGACTGACCAGCACCGTGTGCTCTCTGCTCAGGCTCTTGGTGTTGTTGCCATCGTCGTCCTGCGGCTTGACCAAGGGCCGCAGGCCCACCCAGATGCTGCGTATGTCCTGGGCCTCTGGCGCACGGCGCAGGTAGCGCGCCGACTCCCCCAGGATGAAGCGCAACTCCTGGGCAAAGGGCGCTGGCTCCCTATCCAGGTCGTTGCGAGGGCTGTCAGTCGTGCCAAGGATCACCTTGCCCAACCACGGCACAGCGAACAGCACCCGCCCATCGGCCGTCTTGGGGACCATGAGCGCATGGTCACTGGGAAGGAATTCCTGATCCACTACGACATGGACGCCCTGGCTGGGCGCCACGATGGGACGCACCGGGCGATGGATCGCCTCACTATCCTGCTGGCGCAAGGCGTCAACCCACACGCCAGTGGCATTGACCACGCAGCGCGCCCTGATATGGAAGGTCTGGCCAGTCTCGGTATCTTCGCACTGCAGGCCGCTGACTTTGTCCTGCTCGTGCACCAGCGTGCGCGCAGCGCAATAGTTGACCAGCAGCGCTCCATGGAGAGCCGCCGTGCGCGCCAGTGCCAGTGCCAGGCGCGCATCGTCAAACTGACCATCCCAGTATTTGACCCCCCCCTTGAGCCCCTCCGGGCGCACGGTAGGCAGGCACTGCAGCGTGCGCTGCGTGCCCAAAAATTCCGTCGCCCCCAAACCGGCGCTGCCAGCCAGGGCGTCGTACATCTTGAGTCCAACCCCGTAAAAAGGGGACTCCCAACACCGGTACGAAGGCATCACAAACGCCAGCGGCTGCGCCAGATGCGGCGCATTGCGCAGCAAGGTGGTGCGTTCGTGCAGGGCTTCCCGCACCAGGGCGATGTTCCCTTGCGCAAGGTAGCGCACACCCCCGTGCACCAGCTTGGTGGCACGCGAGGAAGTGCCCTTGGCAAAGTCGTGCGACTCCACCAACACCACACTGAAACCGCGCACCGCTGCATCCAGCGCCACGCCCAGGCCTGTGGCGCCACCGCCAATGACGGCCAGATCGTAGGTACGCTCTTCTTGCAGCCGCGCCATGAGTGCGGCGCGCGAAGTGGGCAGTGGGGTGTGGTCTTGCGTCATGGAGAGAACCGTATTGCGCCTGGATGCCGGGATGGAATGCGTGCGGAGAATCCTGTCGGCGGCAGGGGCCGGGCCGGAGCCACCCCTGCCGCCGCACCCAGGTCAGCGCACCTTGCCGTCCTTCCAGGCCTGGAGCAGCTTGTTGTAGTTGATGGTTTCACCCTTGGGCTTCTCGTTCGCGAGAGCCGCCCACGGAGCCTGCTTGTCGCTCAGCCACTTCTTGGGGTCTTCCTTCTTGTTGAGCTTGGGCGCGCAGCGCTCCATGCCCGCGCGCTCCAGGCGTGCCAGCACCTGGTCCATCTCGTCGGCCAGCGTATCCATGGCGCCCTGGGGGGTCTTTTCGCCGGTGACCGCCTGCGCGACGTTCTTCCACCAGAGCTGGGCCAGCTTGGGGTAATCGGGCACGTTGGTGCCGGTGGGCGACCAGGCCACGCGTGCCGGGCTGCGGTAGAACTCCACCAGGCCACCCAGCTTGGGCGCCATGTCGGTCATGGCCTTGCTCCGAATATCCGATTCGCGGATCGGCGTCAGCCCCACCACGGTCTTCTTGAGCGACGTGGTCTTGGCCGTCACGAACTGAGCGTAGAGCCAGGCTGCTGCCGTACGGTTGGCATCGTGGTCCTTGAAGAAAGTCCACGAACCCACGTCCTGGTAGCCGTTCTGCATGCCCTGCTTCCAGTACGGGCCGTTGGGGCCAGGGGCCATGCGCCACTTGGGCGTGCCGTCGGCATTGACCACCGGCAGGCCCGCCTTGGTCATGTCGGCAGTGAAGGCGGTGTACCAGAAGATCTGCTGCGCAATCTGGCCCTGGGCCGGCACGGGACCGGCTTCACCAAAGGTCATGCCCGTGGCTTCCTTGGGCGCGTACTTCTTCATCCAGTCCACGTACTTGGTGAGTGCGTAGACGGCTGCAGGCGAGTTGGTTGCACCACCGCGGGCCACCGAGGCCCCCACGGGCGTGCACTTGTCGTCCGCCACGCGGATGCCCCATTCGTCGATGGGCAGACCATTGGGCGTGCCAATGTCGGCCGTGCCGGCCATGGACAGCCAGGCATCGGTGAAGCGCCAACCCAGGGACGGGTCTTTCTTGCCGTAGTCCATGTGGCCATAGATGGGCTTGCCGTCGATGTTCTTCACGTCGTTGGTGAAAAATTCGGCGATGTCCTCGTAGGCGCTCCAGTTCAGCGGCACGCCCAGGTCATAGCCGTATTTGGCCTTGAACTTGTCCTTCAGATCCTTGCGCTCGAACAGGTCGGCACGGAACCAGTACAGGTTGGCGAACTGCTGGTCGGGCAGTTGGTACAGCTTGCCATCGGGGCCGGTGGTGAACTTGGTGCCAATGAAATCCTTGAGATCGATGCCGGGGTTGGTGAATTCCTTGCCGGTGCCCGACATGTAGTCGGTCAGGTTCATGATCTTGCCGTAGCGGTAGTGCGTGCCGATCAGGTCGGAGTCGGAAATCCAGCCGTCGTAAATCGACTTGCCCGACTGCATGGAGGTCTGCAGCTTTTCGACGACGTCGCCCTCCTGGATCAGGTCGTGCTTGACCTTGATGCCCGTGATTTCCTCGAAGGCCTTGGCCAGCGTCTTGGACTCGTACTCATGGGTGGTGATGGTTTCGGACACCACCGAGATTTCCTTCACGCCCTTGGCCTGCAGCTTTTTGGCGGCGTCGATGAACCACTTCATCTCGGCCATCTGCTGGTCCTTGCTCAGCGTCGAGGGCTGGAACTCGCTGTCGATCCACTTCTTCGCCTCGGCCTCCCCAGCCCAGGCCGCCTGGCCCAGAACCAGCGCCGTTGCGGCAAACGCCACGGCCTTCAATTGCACTTTCATCACTTGTCTCCTGATTGGGACTCCCCGTTGACAACCATGAACCCCGGCCACGGGGAGGTTCGGGCCGGTGTCCCGCAAAAACTAGCCTTTGCGCAAGATGAACCCCAGTACCAGCATGGACAACACAAAGCTGATCCACACGGTGGGCTCCGCCTCCAGCGAGAACCACTGCACCATCTTTTCACCCAGGCCTACCCAGGCCAGGTTGATGTAGGCCGCCGTCAGCAGGCCGATGAAAAGCCGGTCCCCGCGCGTCGTGGCAATGGGCAGAAAGCCCTTGCGCTCGGTCGTGGGGCACTTGATTTCCCACACCGTCATGCCTATGAGCATGCACACGATGCAGGTGAAGAAAACGGCCACCGGGGTGGTCCAGGCCATCCACTCGAACATGGCGACTCCTTGATCAAACCCGGCCCATCGCAAAACCCTTTGCGATGTAATGCCGCACAAACCAGATGACGATGGCACCCGGCACGATGGTCAACACCCCTGCGGCGGCCAGCGTGGCCCAGTCCATGCCCGAGGCCGACACCGTGCGCGTCATCGTCGCGACAATGGGCTTGGCGTTCACGCTGGTGAGCGTGCGCGCCAGCAGCAGCTCCACCCAGCTGAACATGAAGCAGAAGAACGCTGCCACACCCACCCCCGCCTTGATGAGCGGCAGAAAAATGGTCAGAAAGAAGCGCGGAAAGCTGTAGCCGTCGATGTAAGCCGTCTCGTCGATCTCGCGCGGGATGCCGCTCATGAAGCCTTCCAGAATCCACACCGCCAGCGGCACGTTGAACAGCAGGTGCGCCAGCGCCACGGCGATGTGCGTATCCATCAGCCCCACGGTGGTGTAGAGCTGGAAGAACGGCAGCAGGAACACGGCCGGGGGCGTCATGCGGTTGGTCAGCAGCCAGAAGAACACATGCTTGTCGCCCAGAAACTGGTAGCGGCTGAAGGCATAGGCCGCAGGCAACGCCACCGTGAGCGAGATGACCATGTTGATGGCCACGTAGATCAGGCTGTTGATGTAGCCCGAGTACCAGGACGGATCGGTGAAGATGGTCTTGTAGTTGTCCCAGGTGAAGTCCTGGGGCCAGAACGAGAAGCTCGACAGGATCTCCTCGTTGGTCTTGAAGCTCATGTTGACCATCCAGTAGATGGGCAGGATGGCAAAGACCAGGTAGGCGATCAGGAACAGCGTGCGCTTTTGGAAGCGGGGTTCAGTCATGGCCGCCCTCCTTGGCGTCGGCGGTGCCCATGCGCTGCATCCAGTTGTAGAGGATGAAGCACAGCAGCAGGATGATGAAAAAGTAGATCAGCGAGAACGCCGCCGCAGGGCCCAGGTCAAACTGGCCGACAGCCTTCTGCGTGAGGTACTGCGACAGGAACGTGGTGGCATTGCCAGGCCCCCCGCCCGTGAGCACGAAGGGCTCGGTGTAGATCATGAAGCTGTCCATGAAGCGCAGCAGCACCGCAATCATCAGCACGCCACGCATCTTGGGCAGCTGGATGTAGCGGAACACCGCCAGCTTGCTCGCGCCGTCGATGCGCGCGGCCTGGTAGTACGCATCGGGAATGGAGCGCAAGCCCGCATACCCCAGCAAGGCCACCAGCGGCGTCCAGTGCCACACATCCATGACCAGCACCGTGATCCAGGCGTGCGATGCGTTGCCGGTGTAGCTGTAGTCAATGCCCGCCGCATTGAGCGCCGCACCCAGCAGCCCAATGTCCGAGCGCCCATAGATCTGCCAGATGGTGCCCACCACGTTCCAGGGGATCAGCAGCGACAGCGCCACCGTCACCAGCACGGCAGACGCCTTCCAGCCCTGCGCGGGCATGGACAGCGCAAGCAGAATGCCCAGCGGAATCTCCACCAACAGCACAGCCAGCGAGAAAGTGAGCTGGCGCCACAAGGCGGCGTGCAGGTCCTGGTCGCGCATCACGGCAGCAAACCATTCGGTGCCTACAAACACGCGCCGTTCGGGCGAGATGATGTCCTGCACAGAGTAGTTGACCACCGTCATCAGCGGCACGATGGCTGAGAACGCCACGCACAACAGCACGGGCAGGATCAGGAACCAGGCTTTCTGGTTTACGGGTTTCGTCGTTGCACTCATGGCAACAGCTCCTCGTTCTGGTAGAAGCAGGTGTGCTCGCCCAGCACCTGCAGCCACACGGCGTCACCAGGCGAAGGTAGGCGCTGCTCGGGGGCGAAACGCGCACGCAGCAGGTACTCACCCACCTGCGCCGTCAGCATGAAATAGGTGCCGATGTCCTGCACGCGCTGCACAACGCAGGGCAGCGCACCGGCCTGGCCTGGCTGGGCCAGCGCCAGGTACTCCGGCCGCACTCCCACCTGCAGCGCACCCTGGGGCAGGCTGCGCGGCGCAGGCAGGCTCAGTGCGTGGCCCGCCACCTGCAGGCCCGTGCCGTCGGCTTGCGCGGGCAGGAAGTTCATGCCGGGCGAGCCGATGAAGTGCCCCACAAACACCTGCTGCGGGCGCTCGAACAGAGCGTCGGGCGTGCCCAGTTGCATGACCTTGCCACGGCTCATCACCACCACCTCGTCGGCAAAGGTGAGCGCCTCCACCTGGTCGTGCGTCACGTAGATGAGCGTGAGCTTGAGCTCGTGGTGGATCTGCTTGAGCTTGCGCCGCAGCTGCCACTTGAGGTGCGGGTCGATGACGGTGAGCGGCTCGTCGAACAGCACCGCCGCCACGTCCGAACGCACCAGCCCACGACCCAGGGATATTTTTTGCTTCTGATCCGCCGAAAGCCCCGCCGCGCGCATGCCCAGCTGGTGGCTCATCTCCAGCATCTCGGCGATCTGGCCCACGCGCTGCTGGATCTGCGCCTCGGGCACCTTGCGGTTCTTGAGCGGAAAGGCCAGGTTCTCTGCCACCGTCATGGTGTCGTAAATCACCGGGAACTGGAACACCTGGGCGATGTTGCGATCCTGCGGCGTGGCGCGGGTCACGTCACGCCCATCGAACAGCACCTTGCCGTGCGAGGGCACGAGCAGGCCCGACATGATGTTGAGCATGGTCGTCTTGCCGCAGCCCGAAGGCCCCAGCAGCGCGTAGGCGCCGCCGTCGCGAAACTCCATCTTCAGCGGCAGCAGGGCGTAGTCGCTGTCCTGCTGCGGCTGGGGCTTGTAGGAATGCGCCAAATCCAGCGTGATGTGCGCCATGCTCAGCAGCCTCCCGTGCGCTGGGGCGCCAGCATCAACGCGCCATGGCTGGCAAACACGTAGATTTGCGTCGGGTCGAAATACAGTGTCACGGCAGACCCCAATTCAAAGTAGTGCACCCCTGTGAGCTGCGCCACCACCTCGCCCAACGGCGTCGCAGCGTGCACAAAGGTGTCGGAGCCCGAAATCTCGGCCAGCTCCACCTCGCCCTGCACCGCCACATCGCCGGGGCGCTGGTGCACGCGCAGCGCGCTGGCACGCAGACCCACGGTCAGATCGGGCGCGCTGGTGGCGGCCAGCGGCTGGCGCGGCGCCAGTTCCAGCCCGCCCTGCAGACGCAGACCTGCACCAGCGGCCACGGCGGGAACCAGATTGATGGGCGGATCGCTGAAAGCGCGCGCCACGCGCAGCGAGCACGGCTCGTGGAACACCTCGGCCGTGGGGCCGTACTGCAGCAGCCGCCCTTCGTCCAGCACAGCGGTGTAGCCACCCAGCAGCAGCGCCTCGGCGGGCTCGGTGGTGGCATAGACCACGGTGGACTGGCCTGCCGCAAACAGTTGCGACAACTCTTCGCGCAGCTCCTCGCGCAGCTTGTAGTCCAGGTTCACCAGCGGCTCGTCCAGCAACATCAGCGGCGCGCCCTTGGCCAGTGCGCGCGCCAGCGCCACGCGCTGCTGTTGCCCGCCCGACAGTTCGGCCGGCAGACGGTCCAGAAACATCTCGATGTGCAGGCGCTCGGCCAGCTCGCGCACGCGCCCGGCAATGTTCGGCTCCCCGCGCAGCTTGAGCGGCGAGGCGATGTTGTCGGCCACGGTGAGCGAGGGGTAGTTGATGAACTGCTGGTACACCATGGCCACATTGCGCTCGCGCACCGGCATGCCGGTCACGTCACGCCCATCCACGCGCACCTTGCCGCCCGAGGGCGTGTCGAGCCCCGCCATGATGCGCATCAGGCTGGTTTTGCCCGCCTGCGTGGCGCCCAGCAGCACGGTCACCGCATTGCTGTGCAATGCCATGTCCATGTCGTACAACCAGGTCTGTGCACCCAACTTTTTGTGGATGCACTCCAATACCAGCTCCATGTGCTTACCCTTTGCAGCAACCCACCGCGCCCCCTTTGCCGGAGGCTGAAGTCGGCGCGTTGATTTTCGTATTGTTTCATTTTTGTTCTTTTTTACGCGGATAGACCTAAGGTTTACCCTTAAATTTTTCCTTTTTTTTCGCTTTACAGTATGGCAACCGCCACACCGAGGCCCCGAGCGTGAACACGAACCCCCGCCAAATCCTGCTGCTGGAAGAGCTGCGTACACGCAAGTCGGCCACTGTCGAGCAGCTGGCCGAAACGCTGGGCGTGACCTTGCAAACCGTGCGCCGCGACGTGCAGCGCCTGGCCGAACAGGGCCTGCTCAGCCGCTTCCATGGAGGCGTGCGCCTGCCCAGCTCCACGGTGGAGAACATTGCGCACAACCAGCGCGAAAGCCTCAACTCCGCAGGTAAAACCCGCATCGCGCGTGCCGTGGCGCAGGCCGTGCCCAACCACTGTTCGCTGATCCTGAACATCGGCACCACCACCGAGGCCATTGCCAAGGCACTGCTGCGCCACCAGGGGCTGCGCGTCATCACCAACAACCTCAACGTGGCCGCCATCCTGTGCGCCAACCCGGACTGCGAGGTCATCGTGGCCGGGGGCGTGGTGCGCACACGGGACCGCGGCATCGTGGGCGAGGCGGCGGTGGACTTCATCCGCCAGTTCCGCGTGGACATCGCCATCATCGGCATCTCGGGCATCGAAGACGACGGCACGCTGCGCGACTTCGACTACCGCGAGGTCAAGGTGGCGCAGACCATCGTGGAACACGCCCGCGAGGTGTGGCTGGCCGCCGACCACAGCAAATTCAACCGCCCGGCCATGGTGCAGCTGGCCTCGCTGGACCAGATCGACCGGCTGTTCACCGACGAACACCCACCCGAGCCCTTCCCCACGCTGCTGGCCAACGCCGACGTGCAGCTGGTGGTGGCGACCGACTGATCTCTCTCCCAACTCTCCCATGACCTACCTGCTTGCACTCGACCAGGGCACCTCCAGCTCGCGCAGCATCGTGTTCGACGAACTGGGCCACATCGTGGCCCAGGCGCAGCTCGAACTGCCCCAGATCTACCCCCGCCCCGGCTGGGTGGAGCACGACCCCCTGGAGATCTGGCGCACCCAGCTCGCCACTGCGCGCGAGGCGCTGGCCCAGGCCGGCATTGCGGCCAGCGAGGTGCGCGCCGTGGGCATCACCAACCAGCGCGAAACCACGGTGCTCTGGAACCGCCAAACCGGCCAGCCCGTGCACCACGCCATCGTCTGGCAGGACCGGCGCGCCGAGCCCGCCTGCGCGCAATTGCGCGCGCAAGGCCATGCCGACAGCATCCAGGCCAAGACCGGGCTGCTGGTCGATGCCTATTTTTCAGGCACCAAGCTGCAGTGGATGCTGGACCACCTACCCGGCGCGCGCGAGGCGGCCGAGCGCGGCGAACTGGCCTTCGGCACGGTGGACAGCTGGCTGATGTGGAAACTCACCCACGGCGCGGTGCATGTGACCGACGTGAGCAACGCCGCACGCACCATGCTCTTCAACGTGCGCACCAACCAGTGGGACGAAGAACTGCTCGAACTGCTGCGCATCCCCAAGGCGCTGCTGCCCGAGGTGCTGCCGTCGAGCAGCCATTTCGGTGATACCGCCGCCGACCTGCTGGGCCACCCCATCCGCATCGGCGGTGTGGCGGGCGACCAGCAGAGCGCGCTGTTCGGCCAGGCGTGCTTTTCCGCCGGCATGGCCAAGAACACCTACGGCACGGGCTGCTTCATGCTCATGCACACGGGCCAGAACTTCCAGACCTCGCGCAACGGCCTGCTCACGACGAGCGCAGCACAAGCTGGGAAACAACCCGAATTCGCGCTGGAAGGCAGCGTATTCGTGGGCGGCGCCGTGGTGCAGTGGCTGCGCGACGGGCTGCGCGCCATTTCCACCAGCAGCGAGGTCGAATCGCTCGCACTCACTGTGCCCGATTCGGGCGGCGTGATGATGGTGCCCGCCTTCACCGGCCTGGGCGCGCCCTACTGGAAGCCCGACGCGCGCGGCACCATCACCGGCCTCACGCGCGGCACCACGCTGGCGCACATCGCGCGCGCCTCGCTCGAATCCATCGCCTACCAAAGCGCCGCCCTGCTGCTGGCCATGAGCCGCGACGCCGTGGCCGCGGGCGGCCAGCCGGTGAGCGAGCTGCGCGTGGACGGCGGCGCCTGCATCAACGACCTGCTGATGCAGTTCCAGGCAGACCTGCTGGGCATTCCGGTGGTGCGCCCCGCCGTGATCGAAACCACAGCGCTGGGCGCCGCCTACCTGGCCGGGCTGTCCAGCGGCGTGTACGGCAGCACCGACGAGCTCTCGCGCCTGTGGCGCGCCGAGCGCCGCTTCGTGCCCACCCTGCCCGCCGCCCGGGCCCAGGAGCTGATGGCGCGCTGGGATCACGCCGTGCGCCAAGCCACTTTGGAGTAGCCGCCACCGGCCAGCGGCCCGTTGGCGCTACCATCGTGGCCCCTGAAATTGCCACTTCGCACCGCACCATGAGCCCTACCCCCGCCTCCTCCCCACAGCTCCCCGTGATCGCCTTCATTGGCGGCGGCAACATGGCCAGCGCCATCATTGGCGGGCTGATCCGCCAGGGCCATCCGGCCAGCCAGATCGAGGTGGTGGAGCCCTGGGACGAGGCCCGCGCCGCCCTGCACAAGAACTTTGGCATCGAGGCCCTGCCCGCCCCCGGCCCTGCGCTGGCGCGCGCGGGCATCGTGGTCTGGGCCGTCAAGCCGCAAACCTTCAAGAACGCCGCAGCGCAAACCCGCGAGCACACCCAGCACGCGCTGCACCTGAGCGTCGCTGCCGGTATCCGATCCGACAGCATTGCCCAGTGGCTGGGCAGTGATTGCATCGTGCGCACCATGCCCAACACCCCCGCGCTGGTGGGCAAGGGCATGAGCGCGCTGTATGCCCGCGCAGGGGTGAGCGACGCACAGCGCCAGAGCGTGGAAGCCATCATGGCCACCACGGGCGAATTTTTGTGGGTAGAGAACGAAAAGCAGCTCGACGCCGTGACCGCCCTTTCCGGCTCGGGCCCGGCCTACGTGTTCTATTTTTTGGAGGCCATGACCCGCGCAGGCACGGCCATGGGCCTGAGCCCCGCGCAGGCGCACCAGCTCGCCGTGGGCACGTTTGTGGGCGCCTCTGAACTGGCGCGCCGCTCCGACGAACCGCCCGAGGTGCTGCGCCAGCGCGTCACCTCCAAGGGCGGCACCACCTACGCGGCCATCCAGTCGCTCGAAAAGGACGGCGTGGGCGCCAGCTTTGAGGCTGCCATGCGTGCTGCGGAACAGCGTGCCCATGAATTGGGCAACGAGTTCGGCGCTTGAAGTGTTTTTGGCCTCCAGCGCTTATTCCATAAGCGCCAATAGCTACTATTTTGATAGCACTCAGCGTAGAGCGTAGCTACCCACGATCCCCAGAAACACGGTGAACCCAATCCAGTGGTTCTCGCGGAACGCGCGGAAGCACCCCTCGCGGGTGCGTCCCTTGATCAGGTGCCAGTGCCAGGCCACCTGCACCAGCACGGCGCCAAGCGCAACATAAAAAATAGCGCCCAGCGCAAGCGGGGCAAGCGCTACAGCCCACATCAGCACAAAACCCAGGTAGAACGCAAGGATGGCCGGCACATCGAAGCGGCCCAGCGTGATGGCCGAGGTCTTCATGCCGATCTGGAGATCGTCGTCGCGGTCCACCATGGCGTATTCGGTGTCGTAGGCCAGCACCCACAGCAGGTTGCCCAGCACCAGCCACAGCGCCAGCCACGGCACCTCGCCGCGCACGGCGGTAAAGGCCATGGGAATGCCCATGCTGAACGCCACGCCCAGCACGGCCTGCGGCATGGCAAAAAAGCGTTTGGTGAAGGGGTAGAGGATGGTCACCCCCAGCGCGGGCAGCGACCAGGCCACCGTGGGCGCGTTGGTGGTCAGCACCAGGGCAAAGGCCACCAGCGCCAGCGCCGCGCCCACCCCCAGCGCCTCGCGCACCGACACCGCGCCGCTGGTGATGGGGCGCTGCGCCGTGCGCTTGACGTGGCGATCGAAGTCACGGTCGGCCACGTCGTTGACGCAGCAGCCCGCGCTGCGCATGAGGATGGTGCCCAGCGTGAACACCACCAGCAGGTGCCAGCCAGGAAACCCGCCCGCCGCCACCCACAGCGCGCTGAGCGTGGGCCACAGCAGCAGCAGCCAACCGGCGGGGCGGTTCCAGCGGATCAGGTCAAGGTACAGGGCGAAGCGGCTGGGGGGCGAGGTGGTCATGGGCAAGAAATCGGGAAGACAGCGCCGCTGGGCGCGCGCCCCGGTTTATACCGCCGAATGGCCTCAGTCCACCGTCTCTTCTGGCAGTACGGTCTGCTCCCAGGCGGCGGCCATGCCGCGCAGGAATGCCACCACGTCCACCGGCGCCTGCAGCCGCGCGGCCAGCACGGCGGCCATTTGCATGTCGCGCAGGTGGCCCACCTGCTCCTGGGCCTGCAGGGCCTGGGCGTGCCAGCGCTGGGCACCGTCTGGCAGCAGGGGCTGCAAGGCTTCGATGGTGTAGCGCAGCCGCTTGGCCAGCAGGCGGGAGCGGTGCAGGCTGGCGGGGTCACTGGCCTGGCGGTAGGCCTTTTTCCAGCGCTGGTGCAGGCGCTCGGTGCGCTGGCGCGCCCAGCGCCGGGCGGGCTGGGGCGTGGCGGGTGCGGCCTGCGGCAGTGCCGCAATCCACTGCACCAGGCCCAGCAGGGCCTGGCCGGTCATGGGCTCCTGCAGCGCCAGGCGCACGGCCTTGCGCTGCACGGCAGCGGCCTGCTGAAAGGCTTGCGCCGTGCGCTCCCAGTCGGCGGCGCGGGTGGGTGAGCCGTCCACGTAGGGCGCCTGCGCGGCGGGCAGGGTCTGGGTGCAGGCCACGTCCAGGTCGCGCAGCTCGCCCAGCAGGCCCAGCAGGGGCTCCAGGCCGGGCCAGGTAGGCGGCGGCAGGGCCAGGTCGGGCAGACACAGCCGCAGCGCAGAGCGCCAGCGGCGCCAGCCCACGCGCGCCTGGTGCACCAGCTCGGGGTGGTCGGCGTGCAGCAGCCCGTGCAGGTTGGTGCAGAACTGGTCGAAGGTTTCGCCCAGCAGCGAAGCCGCCAAATCTTGCAGCGCGGGCCGGTGCCCCAGCGCCGCAGGGCGGGCGCGGCGCGGCGCGTCGAGCAGGCCCTGCGCCAGGGCAAAGCCGCGCTGCGCCTTGCTGGCCGACAACGGCAGCACGGGCACGCGCCGGGCCATTTGCTCAGCCAGGCGGAACAGGGCTTCGGGCGGGCCGGCCAGGAGCTCCAGCTCCAGTTCAGCGATGGGCGCACTGCACCCGCCCGCGTGGATGTGGCCCTGGTCCAGCGCCACTTCGATGACCACGCCGCCGCGCTGGCGCAGCGTCCAGCAGGTGCGCTCGAAGTCGGTGGCAAAGCAGGGCTGCAGGGCGGCCAGCAGGGTGCCGTCGGGGTCGATCCGCCGCCACGGGGGCGCAGCGCGCAGGGCTTTGGGCTGCAGGGCGGGGCCGGGCACGGGCGTTTCCCATTCGCCGCGCTGGCTCAGGGCCGAGAGTTCGGCATCGGCGGTCTTGAGGGTTTGCAGCCACTGCTCCCCCTGGCCCGCCCCCTGCACACGGCGCAGGCGCAGGGCCGCGCGGCGCGCGCGCAGGTCCTGGGCCGGGGTGTCGAAATACTGGTTGTGCAGTTGCTGGCGCACCGGCGCCACGCGCGCCAGGGCAGGCACAGCGGCCAGCTTGCGCAGCAAGGCGGCGCCGCCGCCCGCAGGCAGGGCGAGCTTGAGCTCGATCTCGGCGCCCGCTGCGGGCGCCGCTGCCACCGGGGTGCGGCGGGGGCTCATGCAGGGCCTGTGGAGGTCAGTCTTCGAGCAGCGAGCGCAGCATCCAGGCCGTCTGCTCGTGCACCGTGAGGCGCTGGGTCAGCAGGTCGGCCGTGGGCTCGTCGCTGGCCTTGTCCACCACCGCGAACAAGGTGCGCGCGGTGCGCGCCACGGCCTCGTGGCCTTCGACCAGGATGCGCACCATGTCCAGCGCCTTGGGCGGCTTGGTGGGCGCGTCGGGCACGCTGGCGAGCTTGCCGAATTCGGCGTACGACCCCGGCGCCACATGGCCCAGCGAGCGGATGCGCTCGGCGATCGGGTCCACGGCGTTCCACAGTTCGGTGTACTGCGCCATGAACATGGCGTGCAGCGAGTTGAACATGGGCCCGGTCACGTTCCAGTGGAAGTTGTGCGTGGTGAGGTACAGCGTGTAGGTGTCGGCCAGCAGGCGCGACAGGCCCTGGGCGATGGCAGCGCGGTCCTTGTCGCTGATGCCGATGTGGATGCTGGGCGCAGTGGTCTGGGGGCTTTGGCCATGGTTTCTCCTGTGAGGTGGTGGTGCAGAAAAGGCTTGCCACGCAGGCATGGGAACACTGTAGCGCAGGCACCCCGCACCGCGCGGCAAAAACCCTGCGCCGGGAGCTGACCCTTCAGTTGACCATTTCGCAAACGCAGCCCCCCCCACAACCCACGAAACCGGCGCGCCCCAGACCAGGGCTCCCGCGCAAGGGCCGCCCCGCCGCGCTGGGAGCGTTCCCCCTCCCGAATCGCGCAGCGATTCGAGAGAGGGGGGAAGCCGCGCAGCGGCTCAGGGGGGTATCGCTATCAAGACAGACGCGAGACGCCAGGCAGTTCGCAGGCGTAGATGGCGTTGCGCAGGGCGGCAATGGCCTCGTAGCGCGTGAAGCTGCGACGCCAGGCCAGTACCACGCGGCGCATGGGCGGGGCGCTGCCGTCGGATTCGCGGATGGGCAGGTAGCAGATGTGCGGCTCGTCGCTCTTGCGGCGCCGCGCGGCGGTGGACTGCAGCGCGTCGCGCGGCACGGCCAGGCGCGGCACCAGGGTCACGCCCATGCCCGCGGCCACCATGTGCTTGATGGTCTCCAGCGACGAGCCTTCAAAGGTCTTGCGGATGCCTTCGGCGTTGCTGGCAAAGCGCGCAAACTCGGGGCAGACCTCCAGCACGTGGTCGCGAAAGCAATGCCCCGCGCCCAGCAGCAGCATGTTTTCGGCCTTGAGTTCGTGGGCCGACACGCTCTTGTGCTGCGCCAGCGGGTGGGTGCTGGGCACGGCGGCCATGAAGGGCTCGTCGTACAGCGGCGCAATGGCCAGCCCGGTGTCGGGGAAGGGCTCGGCCAGGATGGCGCAGTCGATCTCGCCGGTGCGCAGCATCTCCAGCAGCTTGACAGTGAAGTTCTCCTGCAGCATGAGCGGCATTTGCGGCGTGCGCTTGATGGCGTGGCGCACCAGGTCGGGCAGCAGGTAGGGGCCGATGGTGTAGATCACACCCAGCGTGAGCACGCCTGCCAGCGGGTCCTTGCCGCGCTTGGCGATTTCCTTGATGGCGGCGGCCTGCTCCAGCACGCTTTGCGCCTGGCGCACGATTTCCTCGCCCAGCGAGGTGACGCTGACTTCACTGGCGCTGCGCTCGAAGAGCTTGACGTCGAGCTCCTCTTCCAGCTTCTTGACGGCCACCGACAAGGTGGACTGCGATACATAGCATGCCTCGGCCGCGCGACCAAAGTGCTTTTCGCGCGCCACGGCAACGATGTATTTGAGTTCGGTGAGGGTCATGGGTTTCACAGTGTAAGCAAGCTGCACTTGCAGTGCCATCGCTGATCATGCCGCAGCGCAACAAATTGGCGCATGAATTCAGTGACGTGAACGCTGCGCCCACGACGCCTGCAACCGGCGCGCCCCAGGCCAGGGCTCCCGCGCAAGGGCCACCCCGCCGCGCTGGGAGCGTCCCCTCTCCCCCTGCCCCTCTCCCACCAGGGGAGAGGGGGTAACACCTCCCCTCCCCCCTCGCGGGGTAGGGGTCGGGGGAGAGGGGGTGCCAAAGGCGCCACAAGGGGATGCGTCATCTCAGGCTTTGAGGTAGTCCTGCCGCCCCCCCAGCCAGCGCGCCACATGCTGGCGGGCGAGGTCGGGGTGGTGGTCCAGCATGGCGGGCGCCAGGGCGCGGGCCCATTCGAGCAAGGCGGTGTCGATGGCCAGGTCGGCAAAGCGCAGCAGCGCATCGCCCGACTGGCGCGCGCCCAGGAATTCGCCGGGGCCGCGGATTTCCAGGTCGCGCCGGGCGATCTCGAAGCCGTCGTTGGTTTCCTGCATGGCGCGCAGGCGTTCCTTGGCGGTTTCGCCCACGCGGCCGCTGTCATTGGTGGCGTAGAGCAGCACGCAAGCCGATGCCGCCGCGCCGCGCCCCACGCGCCCGCGCAGCTGGTGCAACTGCGACAGACCGAAGCGCTCGGCGTGCTCGATGACCATGAGCGAGGCATTGGGTACGTCCACCCCCACCTCGATCACAGTGGTGCTCACCAGCACGCCCATCTGCCCGGCGCTGAACTGCGCCATCACGGCCTTCTTCTCGGCGGCAGGCATGCGCGAATGCAGCAGGCCCACGGTCACACCGGGCAGGGCCTCGCTCAGTGCAGCATGGGTGGCGGTAGCGTTGCTCAGGTCCATGGCCTCGCTCTCCTCGATGAGCGGGCACACCCAGTACACCTGCCGCCCGGCCGCCACCTGGGCACCGATGCGCGCGATCACCTCGTCCTTGCGGCTGTCGGCAATGAGCTTGGTGACCACGGGCGTGCGCCCAGGCGGCAGCTCGTCGATGACCGACACGTCCAGGTCGGCGTAGTAGCTCATGGCCAGCGTGCGCGGGATGGGTGTGGCGCTCATCATCAGCATGTGGGGCTCCATAGGCATCAAGAGCCCCCACGCTCCGCCGCTGCGCGGGTCGCTGCCCCCCGAGGGGGCTGCATCGCCTTGGGGCGGCCCGGCGTCGATGCCCTCCGCGAGCTTGCGGCGCAGGGCCAGGCGCTGCAGCACGCCAAAGCGGTGCTGCTCGTCCACGATGGCCAGGGCCAAGTTCTTGAACCGTACCTGCTCCTGGATGACGGCGTGCGTGCCCACCACCAGGGCGGCTTCGCCGCTGGCCACCTGGGCCAGCATGGCGGCGCGCTCCTTCTTCTTTTGCCCGCCCGCAAGCCAAGCCACACGCTGCCCGCGTGCCGCCAGCAGGGGTTCCAGCCAGCCCACGAGCTTGGCAAAGTGCTGCCCGGCCAGGATTTCGGTGGGCGCCATCAGCGCGCATTGCCAGCCGGCCTGCATGGCGTGGCAAGCCGCCAGCGCGGCCACCACGGTCTTGCCGGCGCCCACGTCGCCCTGCAGCAGGCGGTGCATGGGCACGGGGAGGGCCAGGTCGGCGGCAATTTCTTCGCCCACACGCTGCTGCGCGGCCGTGAGCGCAAACGGCAGTTGGGCCAGCAGTTGGGTGTGCAGCGGCGGATCGGCAGCACCTTCGTCTGCCGCACGCAACACCGGCGCACGCAGGCGGTCGCGCTCGCGCCGGGCCTGCCATTGGGTGAGCTGCTGGGCCAGCAGCTCCTCGGCCTTGAGGCGCTGCCAGGCCGGGTGGCTATGGTCTTCGAGCGTTGCCAGTGCCACATCGGGCGCCGGGTGGTGCAAAAAGAATAGCGCCTCGCGCAGGCTGTACGGGCGCTGCAGGCCGTTTTGACCCATAAACCGCGCCACCGGCGCCTGGGCGCCAGGGGGCAGCGTTTCCGACAGGTCGGCGCGCTGCAGGGCCGTGGCAATGGCGCGGCGCAGGTAGGGCTGGGGCAGGCCTGCGGTGCTGGGGTACACGGGCGTCAGCGCCGTGGGCAGCTCGCCCCCGGCCACGCGGAACGCCGGGTGCAGCATCTGCCGCCCCCAGAAGCCGCCGCGCACCTCGCCCCGGATGCGCAGGCGCGCGCCCACGGCCAGTGTCTTGAGGTGCGAGGGGTAGAAGCTGAAGAAGGTCAGCTCGCAGGTGCCGGTGCCGTCGTCCACCACCACCTTGAGCATGCGGCGCGGGCGCAACTGCACCTCGCTGTGGGTCACCGTGGCCTCGATCTGCACTGTGTCTCCGTCGCGCGCGTTGCGCAGCGGGGTGATGCGGGTCTCGTCCTCATAGCGCAGCGGCAGGTGCAGAGCCAGATCGATGTCGCGTAACAGCCCCAGCTTGCGCAGGGCTTGCTGGGCGGGACTGGGGGTGGCAGGCATCGGATTACGGCAGTGCATCAACACAGTAGGGGGGAAAAAGGCTACCATGGACACAGACCTGTGTCTTTCTGTTACCTCTTCGCCCCTTTGTCCGAACCATGCTCAAGCGCATCCGAGTCGAAGACCTGACCCTGGGCATGTACCTGCAGGAGTTCTGCGGCTCCTGGATGGATCACCCTTTTTGGCGCACCAAGTTCGTGCTGACCGATCCCAAGTACCTGGAGCGCATTCGCGCCACAGCGGTGGAGGAAGTCTGGATCGACATCTCGCGCGGCAAGGACGTCGCCCAAGGCAAGCCCTCGGTGACTCAGGAAGAAGACGAGATCCGCCGTGCGACGGACTTTGGCGAACTGGTGGCCATGCCCCCCCTCAAGGTGGTGGAGCCCGAGAAGCCCCCACCACCCATGCGCGACCTGCGCCCCACCACCACGCAGGCCGAACTGCACCGCGCCGCCCAGATCTGCAACCAGGCCAAGGAGGCCGTGGTTTCCATGTTCCAGGAAGCCCGCATGGGCAAGGCCGTGGACGCAGAATTCGCCTCCATCCTGGTGCAGGAGATTTCGGACTCGGTCACGCGCAACCCCGGCGCCCTCATCAGCCTCGCACGCCTGAAGACGGCCGACGAGTACACCTACATGCACTCGGTGGCCGTGTGCGCGTTGATGGTGGCGCTGGCACGCCAGATTGGCCTGAACGACGCCCAAACCCGCACCGCTGGCATGGCCGGACTGGTGCACGACCTGGGCAAGGCCGCCATTCCGCTGGCCGTGCTCAACAAGCCGGGCAAGCTCACCGACGAAGAGTTCGACTTGGTCAAGAGCCACCCCTTGGAGGGCTGGAAGATGCTCAAGGAGGGTTCCGGCGTCGAGGCCGCTGTGCTCGACGCCTGCCTGCACCACCACGAAAAATTGGACGGCACGGGTTACCCCGACCGCCTGGGCCACGACAAGCTCAGCACCATTGCCCGCATGGCCGCCATCTGCGACGTGTACGACGCCGTCACGTCCGACCGGCCCTACAAGCGCGGCTGGGATCCGGCCGAATCCATCCGGCGCATGGCAGAGTGGACCAAGGGCCACTTGGACCCGCGCCTGTTCCAGGCCTTCGTCAAGAGCATTGGTATCTACCCCGTGGGCTCACTCGTGCGGCTCGAATCGGGCCGCATTGCCGTGGTGATGGAGCAGAACGTGGCGTCGCTCGTCACCCCCAAGGTCAAGGTGTTTTTCTCCACCAAATCCGACCTGCGCATTCCGCCCGAAGTCATCGACCTGTCTGTCGCGGGCACCGCCGACAAGATCGTGGCGCGGGAAGACCCCGACAAGTGGCGCTTCCCCGACCTCCACACTTTGTGGAGCGGCATCCGGGGCCAGCCCTGGTAGCGCCGCCACCTGCGCCTTTCACGTCAACCCGCAGCCATCTGCCAGCAATTGCGCCCTGCCGCCTTGGCGTGGTAGAGGGCGGCATCGGCGTCGGCCAGCATCTGGGCAGCACCGTCCTTGTGCGCGGGCATGCGCGCCACCGCGCCCACACTGACGGTGACATGCGCAGCCACGTCCGATGTCTTGTGCGCCAGCGCCAGCGCCGCCATCTGGGCCACCACGCGCGCTGCCACCACGGCGGTGCCCGAGGCATCGGTGTCGGGCAGGATCACGGCCAGCTCTTCGCCGCCGTAGCGTGCCACCAGGTCGGTGCTGCGCGGCAGTGCCTGTGCCACGGCACGCGCCACGGCCTGCAGGCAGGCATCGCCCGCCGGGTGACCGTAGCTGTCGTTGTAGCGCTTGAAGTGGTCCACATCGATGAGCAGCAAGCCCAGCGGCTGCTGGCGCCGCAGCGCGCTGGCGCAGGTGGCCTGCAAGCGGTCGTCAAAATACCCCCGGTTGGCAATCTGCAGCAGGCCGTCGGTGCGTGCAAAGGCCTCCAGGCGGATGTTGGCCTGCTCCAGCTCGTGCGTGCGCTGCGCCACACGCTCTTCCAGCAAGGCATTGGCGCGCGCCAGCTCGGCGTTCTGCACCGACAGGACGTGGTAGAGGCGCCCCACCATGCGGATCAGCGCCTGCGTGCCTTGGTCATGCACCTGCATCTCCTGCGCAAAGGCCTGCTCGGCAGACAGGCCCTGGGCCAGGCTGTCAAGCTGCCGCGCCATGGACTGATCAATGCCCAGAATGTGCAGCCCCAACCACGAGGCCAAAAAACCCACGAAAGATTGCGCCGGGTCTTGCAGCGCAGCGCGCGCGCGCCACATGGTGCCCACCTGGTCGATGAACTGCTGGTGCTGCTGGATGTGGCGCCGGACATGCCGCTCGTCCAGCCCGCTGCTGCGCATCAGCAGCTCCTCCTCGGCAAAGTGGTACTGGGCGTAGGTGAGCATGCGCTCGAAGGCCTGCTCCAACCCGGCGTCTTCGCCCGTGGCGTTGCAGTGCTGCAGCACCTCGCTGAGGTCGTTGAAGGTCTCGATCAGCATCTGGTGCTGGCTGTCCACGGCCTCCAGACCGGTGGTGAAGTTCTGATCCCAAACGAAGGTATCCACGGGCAACGCCTCCTGCAGCCTCTGTGCGGCCATTCCAGCATAGTCCGCTTTGCCGCACAAGCAAGCCGGATTTGCCACAATCGCGCCCCACACGTTTTTTTCTTGGAACGGGCCTGTCCGGCCCTCAAGCCCCATGACCGACCTGCCCACCAGCGCGCCGCGCACCTTCACCCTCAGCGATTTCGACTTCGCGCTGCCCCCCGAACGCATAGCCCAGCACCCTGCCTCCGAGCGCAGCGCCTCGCGCCTGCTCGATGGGCGCAGCCAGCCCCCGGTGGACCGCATCTTCAAGGACCTGCCCAGCCTGTTGCAGCCGGGCGACCTGTTGGTCTTCAACGACACCCGCGTCGTCAAGGCACGCCTCTTTGGTGAAAAGGCCAGCGGCGGCAAGTTGGAACTGCTGATCGAGCGCGTGCTCCCCAGCGGCCAGGGCAACGAGGTCGTGGCCCACATGAAGGTGAGCAAAAAGCCGCAAAGCGGCAGCACCATCCACATGGCCGGCGGGCGCAAGCGAGGCGGGTTTGACGCCACGCTGCTCTCGCGCTGGCCCGACGACAACGGCCCGCTGTTCCGCTTTGCGCTGCACGGCCCGGCGGGCGAGAGCCCCTGGGAACTGATGGAACGCCACGGCCACCTGCCGCTGCCGCCCTACATCGAACGCCAGCAGCACACCGGCGCCGACCCCAACGCCGACCTGGACAGCCAGCGTTACCAGACCGTCTTCGCCCGCGCGCCAGGCGCCGTGGCCGCGCCCACGGCGGCGCTGCATTTCGACGACGCCGTGCTGGCCGAGCTGGCGGCGCGCGGCATCGAGCGCGCCAGCGTCACGCTGCACGTGGGCGCGGGCACCTTCCAGCCCGTGAAGACGGAAAACCTGGCCGAGCACCAGATGCACAGCGAGTGGTACGAAGTGCCCCTGGCCACACTGGCGGCGCTGGAGCGCTGCCGCCAGCGCGGCGGGCGCGTGGTGGCGGTGGGCACGACCACGGTGCGCACGCTCGAATCCTGGGCGCGCTCGGGCCAGGCCAGCGGCGACACCAATATCTTCATCACGCCGGGCTTCCGCTTCCAGGTGGTGGATGTGCTGCTGACCAACTTCCACCTGCCCAAGAGCACGCTGATGATGCTGGTGAGCGCTTTCGCGGGGTACGAGCCGGTGATGGCGCTGTACCGGCACTCCATCGCGCAGCAGTACCGCTTTTTCAGCTATGGCGATGCCATGCTACTGGAACGCCAGCAGTATTCCTGAAACGATAGCATTTAGCGCTTATTGGATAAGGGCTGGATGCCGATTTGCCTAAATTTTTCTCCAGGCCAACAGAAATTCATCTGGCGGGAGCACCGGCACGATGGCACCAGAAAAGTCCCGCACGTTGCGCGTGACGATGACCTGCACATCTGCATGCCGTGCCGCCTCGTGCAACACCGCGTCCTCGTAGTCGGCAAAGCCTATGGCGAGCGCATCCGTCAGCACCAGCCGGGTAACCGGCGCCACGTCAAACAGGCGCAGCAGCGCATCGATGTGCCCCCGTGCGCGGCGGGCGTCCAGGGCGCGACTGGCCAGATAGAACAAGGTGGTCACCGTCGTGGCGCACAGAACACCACGCATCTCGCCCCGCTCCACCAGCGCCATCGCCTGGGCGGACGCATGCGCGTGGGGGGCGCGGTCGAGCAGCACGTCGAGCACCACGTTGGTGTCGAACAGCACGGCCTTCATTGGTGCTTAGCCCGCAGGTGCTCGTACCAGGCGCTTTCGTCCAGCGCCTCGGCGCCCTTGAGCGCACCGCGCAGCGACGCCACGACCGGCGGCAGGGGCGGCTCCTGCAACGGGTGCTGCGCGGCTACGGGCTCATCGAGCTGAACAAAGTAGTCCGCCACCATCTGCGACAGCGACTTGCCATGGCTTAGCGCCCGCGCCTTGGCCTGCACGATCAGGCGCTCCTCCAGCCGTAGAGTCAGTTTGGTTTGCATGGCGTGGGCTCCACGTATGACGTATAAGTTAGGTAGAATTGTACGTCACCGCCCTCACGGTGTACATCGGCTTTGTTGCACAAAGCCAGTCCGCTGAGCTGGTAGCCTCGAGACATGAGTGAACCGAAGGGGTCCAAGGCCCGCTACAAGACCACCAACTGGGCAGAGTACAACGCCGCGCTCAAAGCCCGAGGGTCGCTGACAATC
>JAKLLE010000120.1 GCA_023150295.1 Giesbergeria sp.
GGTTTCTTGCAAACGGTTGGCTGTCCACGCCTTGTGCTGAGTCCGGGAATGCAGTGCTTCCAGAGGGGGGTTCGGGCTGTGGACAACTTCCCATTTCCGTGTCCTGAACATCGAGGATTTAAGGATACAAGGGGGGTGTCAGAACTTCTCCCATGGCTGCAGGTAGCGCCACTGCCCCTCAGGCACCTTGGCCAGCGGAACGCGGCCCAGGCGGATGCGCTTGATGGCCACGACCTGCAGACCCACGGCCTCGCACATCGCCGGGATCTGGCCGGGCCGGATACCCTTGAGCGCAAAGCGCAGCCGCGTTTCGTTCTGCCAGCTCACCTTGATGGGCGGCAGCGGCCGACCGTTGAACGAGAGGCCATGACAGAGCTTTTTCAAGCCGTTGTCGGCAATCTGGCCCGCCACCTCGACAATGCACTCCTGCTCCAGCGTCTCGATGTCCTCGGCCAGCTTGCGCGCGATGCGCTTGTCCTGCGTGTAGACCACCAGCCCGCTGGCGGGGGTGGGCAGCGGCGTGAAGCATTCCAGCTGTTTGAAGTGGCACAGCAGCACGCGGATGTCTGCGGCATCCTCGGGCAGGTGGCTTTGCGCGTTCAGCAGCGTGAGGGCGGAGGGTGCGCCCTGGCTGCGGCTGCCGTGCGCTGCCGCGCCGGCCTCCAGCCCCAGCCCGGCCTCGTAGCCCGGCGGCTTGTGCAGCAGCAGGGTGACGGGGGTGAGCTCCAGCAGGCTGGCGTCCGGCGCCAGTTCCACGCGCTGCTGCGGCGCCACGCGCGCGCCGGGCAGCTCGACCACCTGGCCGTCCACGCTGACCCAGCCGCCCTCGATGTATTGCTCGGCCATGCTGCGCGAGAGGGCGTGCTCGGCGGCCAGGCGCTTGGCCAGGCGCACGGAGTTGTCGTTCGCTTCAGTCATTGCCAGGCTCCATAGCGCGGATGCGTTCCACATGGGCGATCAGCGAGCGCTGCGCCAGCGGCCACATGCGCGGCGGCACGTCGGCGTAGGCCAGTTCCACCCACTGCTCCACCGTGCCTTCGGGCCGTTGCTGCATGGCGGCGAGGACCTTGGCCTCACGCGCCAGGCGGTGGCCCTTGAGCTGGGCGATGGCGCCGCGCGCCTCGCCCAGCACATGGCCGTGCGCGGGCAGGATGAACGCCACGCCATGCTCGGCGCACAGTTGGTCGAGCCTGTCGAGCGCATCAATGTAGTGGGCCATGTTGCCGTCGGGCGGGTTGATGATGGTGGTGCTGCCGTTGAGGATGTGGTCGCCGCTGAACAGCAGGCCGTCCTCGCGCAGCAGCAGGCACACATGGTTGGCCGCGTGGCCCGGCGTGTGCACCACCTGCAGCGTATGGGTGATTTCGCCGTCCAACCCTTTGCCAGTGAGCGTGAGCAGCTCATTGTTTGATAGCGCCCGGTCGGTTGTGAACTGGCTGTCGGCACGCGCCGTGGGGGCCGAGGGCAGGCCCAGGATGGGCGGCGTGGCGCGGCCTGCGCGTTGGCACATCTGCTGCAACGGCGCGGCGCCGGGGGAATGGTCGGGGTGCGAATGCGTGCACACGATCATGCGCAGGTCGCCGCCTGCGGCGCGCCACAGGCGCTCCAGGTGTTCGGCGTCTGCCGGGCCGGGGTCGATGGCGATGTAGCCCGTGGCCGGGTCGCCCACGAGGTAGCTGTTGGTGCCGGGGCCGGTCATCACGCCGGGGTTGGGGGCGGTCAGGCGCTGCACGTTCTTCAGCAGCGGCACGGCGCGCTCGCTCTGCCAGTCCAGCGGGTGGGCGATCTGCCCGTCGGGGCAGACCAGGGCCAGCTCGCCGAACGGCATTTCGTCTTCCATGTAGCGCGCTTCCTTGCCGGCCAGCAGGCCCGCGCGCGGGCAGCTCGTCCACAGCGGGGCTTCGCTCACGGCGCAGGCGGCCAGCACGTCGTCCACGCGCTTGAATTGCGCCAGCCTTTGCAGCGTGCGGATGGTCGGGAAGATCATGAAGAAGCCGCCAGCCGCATGGCGCTCCAGGGCGTCCTGCGGGCGCACCCATTGGGGCTCGAACTGCTCGGCCTCGTCGGCGACGGGCGTCTGGCCTTCGGGCATGCGCGCCACGAGAAAGGGCACGTCAAAGCGCTTGGGCAAGTCGCGGTCGGTGATCCAGCGCGCCAGGGTGAACACCCCGTCGGCGGCCAGCCGCAGGCCGCGCGCCTGGCACTGCGCGGCGAATGGGGCGTGGCGGTCGAGCGCGGCAATGTCGCCCTCACCGGCCCAGCGCCCGTCGGCATGGCGCGCCAGCAGCACGCCCAGCTCCTCGAAGCTCTCGCGGATGGCGGCGATGGCCTGGGTGAGCTGCTCGTCGCTCTGCGTCGCGCGGCGCGCGGCGGCGTGGAGCGATTGCGCATCCAGCGCGTCGATGCCGCCGCCGGGGAACACGTAGGCACCGGGCGCAAAGCTGGCGTGCTGCGAGCGCCGCGTCATCAGCACCTCCAGCCCCTGCGCGCCATCGCGCAGCAGCAGCACGGTGGCGGCGTTCAAGGTGGGAACGGGCGGGCGGGGCGGGTGCAGGAGCTGGCTGGGGCGTGTCATCCGGCTATTATCAGCACCCCCCTGAGCGGCTGCGCCGCTTCCCCCCGCTCTCGCAACGCTGCGCGCTGCGGGCAGGGGGACGCCGCCAGTGCGGCGGGGCGGCCCTTGCACGGCGGCCCTGGCCTGGGGCACGCCGGTTGCATGCGCTGTGGACGATGCGTGTCGATGGGCGAAATTCAGTCTCGTGCCGGAATTTCCAGCCCGCGCTGCACGGCCGGGCGCTCCACGAAGGCCGCCAGCGCACGCTGCACCTGCGGGAAGCGGTCGAACTCCACCAACTCGCCCGCGCCGTAAAAGCCCACCAGGTTGCGCACCCAGGGGAAGATGGCGATGTCGGCAATGGTGTATTCGTCGCCCATCACCCAGCGGCGGCCCGCCAGGCGCTGCTCCAGCACGCCGAGCAGGCGTTTGGATTCGGCCACGTAGCGGTCGCGCGGGCGCTTGTCCTCGTAGTCCTTGCCCGCAAACTTGTGGAAGAAACCAAGCTGGCCGAACATGGGGCCCAGGCCGCCCATCTGCCACATCAGCCATTGCAGTGTCTCGAAGCGCGCGGCGGCGGCCTGCGGCAGAAAGCGCCCGCTCTTGTCGGCCAGGTACCAGAGGATGGCGCCTGACTCGAACAGCGCCAGCGGCTGACCGTTGGGCCCATCGGGGTCGATGATGGCGGGGATCTTGTTGTTCGGGTTGAGCGAGAGGAACTCGGGCGAGAGCTGGTCGTTGGTCTCGAAGCTCACCAGGTGTGGCTCGTAGGGCAGGCCGGTCTCTTCCAGCAGGATCGACGCCTTCACGCCGTTGGGCGTGGGCAGCGAATAGAGCTGGATGCGGTCCGGGTGTTGGGCGGGCCATTTGCGGGTGATGGGGAAAGCGCTCAGGTCGTTCATCGGGTCACTCCTTGCGGAAAAAACACAGCGGGACATTGCACCGTGCCACGGTGCGGCGACAGCTACGATAATCCAAGCCATGCAGATCCGCTTTACCAAGATGCAGGGTGCGGGCAATGACTTTGTCGTGCTCGACGAGACCCAGGGCCGCCTGGGGCTCACGCCCGCGCATTACCGCTTTCTGGCCGACCGCCACTTCGGCGTGGGGGCCGACCAGATCCTGACAGTGCGCCCCGCGCCTGCGCCGGGCCTGGACTTTGAATACGTGATCCACAACGCCGACGGCGGCGAGGTGGAGCAGTGCGGCAACGGCGCGCGCTGCTTTGCGCGCTATGTGCGCGACAAGGGGCTCACCGCCAAGGACCGCATCCGCGTGCAGACGCTCTCGGGCGTGATCGCACCCGAACTCACCCCCGACGGCCGCGTCACCGTGGACATGGGCCGCCCGCAGTTCGACCCGGCGCGCGTGCCCTTCGACGCTGCAGGCCTGGTGCCTGTGCCCCAAGGTTTGGGACAAAAATGGCCTCTTGCGCTCGATGGGCAAGCGCCAGAAGCTACTGTTTTGATAGCGGTTGTCTCGATGGGCAACCCGCATGCCGTGCAACTGGTGGAGGACGTGGACACCGCCCCGGTGGCGCAGACCGGCCCGCTCATCGAGTGCCACACCCGTTTTCCGCAGCGCGTGAACGCGGGTTACCTGCAAGTGGTGGACCGCAGCCACGTGCGCCTGCGCGTGTACGAGCGCGGCGCGGGCGAGACCCTGGCCTGCGGCACCGGCGCCTGCGCGGCCGTGGCGGCGGGCATCCGCCTGGGGCTGCTCGACGCGCGCGTGGACGTGCAGACGCGCGGCGGCCTGCTCACCATCGCCTGGAGCGGCCAGGAGGTCGACTCCGTGTTCCTCACTGGCCCCGCCGTGACCGTGTTCGAAGGCCAGATCGACATTCCCGACGCACCATGACCACCAGCAACGCCATTCCCCCCATCACCGAAGACGACATCGCCGAATACCTGCTGCGCACACCCGGCTTCTTCGAGCGCCATGCCGAGGTGCTGGCGGGCGTGCAGCTCACCAGCCCGCACGGCCAGCGCGCCGTGAGCCTGCAGGAGCGCCAGGCCGAAATGCTGCGCGAGAAGATCAAGGGCCTGGAGCAGCGCATCATCGAAATGGTGCGCCACGGCACCGAAAACGCCGCCATCGGCCAGAAGGTGCACCAGTGGACCGGTCGCCTGCTCGCCGTGCGCGACCCGTTCGACCTGCCCACCGAAGTGACCGAGAGCATCCGCGCCCTGTTTGACGTGCCCCTGGCCGCCGTGCGCGTGTGGGGCGTGGCCGGGCCCTACATCGACTGCGACTTTGCGCTGGGCGCCAGCGAAGACGCGCAGGCCTTCGCCAGCTCGCTCACCATGCCCTTCTGCGGCTCCAACCTGGGCTTCGAGCCCGCGCAGTGGCTGCCCCAGGCGCTGGTCACCCCAGAGGGCGAGGCCGAACCCGTGGCGCACAGCGCCCAGTCCGTGGCCCTGCTGCCCCTGCGCGAAGGCCCCATCGACAGCGCCACCACCGCCTTCGGCCTGCTGGTACTGGGCTCGCCCGACCCGCAGCGCTTTGACGCCACCATGGGCACCGACTTCCTCGCGCGCATGGCTGAACTCGCAAGCGCAGCGCTGCTGCGCTTGCGCTAGCGTGGAACACCCCCCTTGTATCCTTAAATCCTCGATGTTCAGGACACGGAAATGGGAAGTTGTCCACAGCCCGAACCCCCCTCTGGAAGCACTGCATTCCCGGACTCAGCACAAGGCGTGGACAGCCAACCGTTTGCAAGAAACCC
>JAKLLE010000022.1 GCA_023150295.1 Giesbergeria sp.
AACTCCATCACCTGTGCGAACAGCGTCTTGCCCACATTCATGCGCCACTCCGGGTTGTTGAAACCCGCGAGCATCGCAAATGAGCGAAACGAAATTCAAATCGTGGACACCCATGAATCCTCTGGAACCCGCATCAATACGGCTTTGTTGCACAAATAAAATTCCTTGCTGAAAAGTATCGTAATTCAGAAAAATATTGCGTCACTATAGAAGCAAGAATCTTTCGCTGAAGGCGGCAATCTGAAAGAAGAGTGTTTTGTGCAACAAAGCCCATCAATACTGGTGTTTCCGCCCTTCAGCATCAAATAAGCCGGACACTACTGGTGTTCCCTCTTATTTCACTTGGCGCCAACTGGGCCGCAGTGACTGTTCGGGCATACGGTTGTCTTCACGCGGCTCGTCCTTCTTGACATCTCGTACGCCAGTGTAGTCAAGAACCTTCTTGCCTGAGATCATCAGCTGCGGTGTTCCCGAGGGCACCCCGATACGACTGGTACCCAATGGCACGCTGCCACCCACCAACTGCACAGTTGGCTTTTTGCCATCCATGATGTTGATCAGTGTTCGATACTGAGCTCCAGGTACCGCCCCCACGGTGCTGGGTGTGCAGCTTTCGTTGGCGCTGCTGGTGCCACTCGTGGAGGTGCCCGACGGCTCCTCGGAATACACCGCCAGGATATTGCTGCCGTCCCAGAACTGCATGGGTTTGAGCAGTCGTTCGCCCTCCTCAGGCAAATCCAGATACCAACCGTTGAAGTCTTTCCAGGTTGCAACCGTCAACTCATTCGATGCATCTGCTGCCTTCACCGATTCATTGCCGCTACCCAAGTCATACACGACTTGCTGCGCCAGTTTGGCATCCACACCCATGGTTCCCACTTGCTTGGGTGCTGGTATGTCTGCATCACCGGGATGGATTTCCAGTCGCTGGTCGTCCTTTGGTTGGCCCGTGTCCTTGATGCGATAGCGCGCATTGTCTAACACCGAATACAAGGTTTGCACGTACTTGTATTGTGCCTTGCTAACATTGCGATCATCCGGACTCAGGTTTCTACCGGTGCCAAACGAAACCATCATGCCTCCGACGGCGACCGACTTGGTCGCGCTGATTTCCATGACACGGTCATTGGCTCTCACAATAGCCGGCGCCGTAATGGGCTGGGCTTTATCGCGTGATGTGCCGCCGTGAACACTTGGGCCTTTCGCAGTAAACAGGGGTTTGTCAATGCCAAACGCCGCAGCCCATTTGCTGGCGTCCTCGCTGGTCAGGTCAAACTTCCACAGATTGCCTAGGTTGTCGCCCGCATACACAATATCGGTTCGGCCATCACCGTTCAAGTCCACCAAAGTGGGGACTGAAAGACCGTTGTCGGCCGCATTGTTGGTTCCCGTGGCGTCGTCGCTGGCTTGAATGCGTTTGAGTTCCTTGGATCCATCCAGGTACTGCACCAGCAGCACTGGGCGTTGGTTGGCACTGTTGTAGCCGTTGCCCATCACCGCAGCCCAGCGGTTGTTGTTCAGACGAACAATTTGAGTGGTACGCAACTGGTTGCTGGTGTCGCGCACCGGTTGGGCGGTAATGTTGCCAATGTCTTTGTCTTCCTTGCATGCAGCTTTTTCGTCTGCACTCATGCCGCCAAGGGCGCAATTGGGAGCGCTCGCGCCATTGCCGCGTGTCCGATCCTTCACCACCAACTCCTGGCTTTTGGATTCTAGAAAGTTGGATGGGTCGGTAACGTCCAGCACAAAGTAGCCTTTGCCGCCCGCGCCCAAGGATCCCACCAGCATGGTACGCCAGGTGCTGCTGTCCAGCACGTCGCCAGTCATCGGCGAGCCATCCACAAAATACTGATGGTTGTAATTGGGGTCAGCCAGTTTCTTCAGATCGCCGATCACGCCGCGTGGCACGTAGGCAATTTTTTCTTTGCCATCAGCGGCGGAAAAGCCGTGCAACATGCCATCGTTTCCGCCCACATACAGCATGTGCGTGCGGCCTTTGTAAGTACTGGCAAAGGAACTGTAACCTGACAAGGTGTAGTTGCTCGAAGGGGCGCCCGTGTACCAGATTTCAGAATTGACGATATCGCCTTGGCGACTGGAACGCTCGCGGAAAGGTTTGGCTGCGGTATAACCGCCCATGGCGTCCTTGTCGCCCTCCAGCGTGCGCTCACCTCGGATGTAGTTGAGAACGTTTTCACCCTTGGTGTACACCGTGGCAGTGGAGTCGCTGGTTTCCTTGCCCAGGAGGCCCTTTTGGGCGCTGCTCAAGTTGGTTTGATCGGTGGCCCATTTGAATGCCACACCACCTTTGTACTTGGTGCTCGCCCATTCGTCGCTCCAGCTCAGTACTACGCGGTCGGTCAAGTTGGTCAGTTCGTCCAGGCGGTCTGCGGTGGTTTTACCCTCCCAGTCTTTGGTGGGATCTGGGTAAAACTCGCAGGTTTTCGATGGGTCGTCGGGGCAGGGGCCAGTGACCGGCTCCCTGGCAGGCGAAGCACTGACCCACCCCTTCCAACCTTCTTTGCCGTTGTATGACGAAGAATAATTGCCTACGTTACCACGTGTGGTATTAAAGCCGCTGGCGGCCGAACCTGCACCCACTGTTTCTGGTAATGTTGAGTTTTCTTCATTGATTCTTGTAATGATCTCACGGAAAGCTTTTTCAAGATCTTCACCCTTGGAAACAGTATAAAACCGGCCGCGTCCGTTCAATGCCGAGTGCCAAAGATCCAGCGCGCGCCTATCTACGTCCGACATCGGGGGCCATGTCTTCACACCAGTAACCAATCCGGGAAAATCCCCATCATAACCAAACGGGACTTTATCGGTTGGGGCGGCAATATTGTACTCTGTATCACCAAAATCTGTCTTCCATGTAATTGCTTCCTCACTAAAGCCGATGGTATATGTAACCATGTGCGGCCACGTCGCAGGATTGTATTTTGGATTCCAATATTTTTTCAACGCAAGGGTTTTTGCCCCGCTAGCGTAGCTTTCTGTGCTTGGGGCGTCGTTGTACTTTTGGCTGAGTTGGATTTTATCGCTGCTAAGGCCGCTGGTTTTCAAGGGCTTAGCCCAGCTGAAAAAAGCCCAATCAGCAAGGGTTCTTTCGTTGTCTGAATCGCCGTTTTTGCTGGCATCTCGGTAGAGCGCTGTTTGCGCTGTGTCTGTTCCGCCGTAAATAGTGCCATCTGGCAAGGCTAGGTTGGTCGAATTATCAAGATAGGTGGAATCCGGGATTGCGTAGTCTGAACCGTTCCAGCGGCCGTCGGTCATCATGATGTGATAATTACGTCGACAACCCAAAAATGGTGATCCGGTAGTTCCAGGCACAGATGCCCATGGACTGTTGTGGTCCAGCGCGGTATCGCGCATGTAAGCATCAGCCTGCTTGAACATTATGTGCGCAGGGGTGGCGCTGCTTGGTAGTAAATAGTCAACGAAAGAAATGAAATTATTCCTGTGCGTTTCATCCAGGTAGCGCATGAAATTGTTTCTTCCGGTGTCTGTTGAGCCGACATCGTCTGCACCTGGTGTCTTGTCTTTGCCTGGATTGCTGCCAGTCCCATACCAGAAACTCAAATCTTCGTAATTGGTTACGCTATTGCCAGTGTTGTGCATGGCCTGCCATGCAAGGCGAATTTTGTTGTCAGGTATGAGTGTTTTGTCATTGAAGACCTGCTTCAGGGCGTGCTTTAAAACATTCATGCGACGACTTGTTGTTGGCCATGTGCCGTCAGCATTTGGTTCTGTATCGTCCGTTACGCCAACCGTGTTATCTTTGTCTAAACGAAAACCCATACTTGATGAGTCATCGACAGAGACGATCACATTGGGCGCGACATACGATGGCTTCA
This sequence comes from Giesbergeria sp., assembly GCA_023150295.1. Lineage (GTDB taxonomy): Bacteria > Pseudomonadota > Gammaproteobacteria > Burkholderiales > Burkholderiaceae_C > Simplicispira. The sequence continues at coordinate 3,858 of JAKLLE010000022.1, forward strand.
ATTTGGGCAACGGGGGTTCCTGGGCCAGGTCAAGTGCCCAAGCGCTGTAGGGGGCCAGTGCAGCGCTGGCAGCCATGGCCAGCAGGGTTTTGCGAAAACGCGGTGGTGTCGTGCAAGGCATGGTGTGCTCCTATCGTCGGTAAGGTGTTTGGGCGAAAAAAGGTATGCAGGGGAACGCTAGAGGAGAAGCTTCAGTCCTTGAGCCGCTGCGGTGCGTAGGTTTGCTGCATGGTGACCAGGGTGCCGGGTTTGCGGCCATAGGCCAGGGCGGTGATGCGGTAGACCACGCTGGGGTCGATGTTCAGGGGCAGCAGGTTGGTGGGGCCGCCGGGGAACAGGTTGCTGTTTTTGGAGCTTTCGTCGTAGGGCAGCACCTCGATCCAGTACCAAGCACCCTGACCTGCGGTGCGGTCGGCCAATATGGGGTGGGCGGGGTTGCTTTTGTCGCCGTACTTAGCACCGGTATATTGGCCGTAGCGTGCACCTGCAGCCAGCATCTGATCAAGCGTTGGGCCTTTGGCTGCGTCGGTGTTGTTCCAAAAATCCACCGCGCCCTCGCGCTTGATGCACAGGCCGCTACGGCAGCCAGCGGTCTGGGCGCTCAGCGTAGCCAATAGAGAGCGCACAAGGTCTTGCTGCTGTGCCAGCGGGAACTGGTCTGCTGTGGCTGCGCGGCAAACATCGCCGCCTGCGGTACAGAGCGTGCTGCTCTCGGGGGATTCATTGCTCAGCCGTATGTCCAGTTCGGCGTCTTGCAGCATGGCCTGGGCGGCCTCAAAGGCGCGCTGGTAGTCGGCATCGTTTCCCACCACCATTTCGTTGAACAGAGAGGTGCGTGATGCCCAGAGCGCCAGCAGCATGGACAGCATCACAAACACGATGACGACAAACAGTGCTATGCCACGCTGCGCTGGGCTGACGTGCCTGTGACGGGAGATATGGGGCATGCGGTGGTGCATGGTGGATTCCTGTCGCGGTTAAATCGCTGGAATGGCCGAGCCGACCAAACCCTGGCTGCGAATCTGAAAGACGTTGCGAAAGCGCATGTGCATGCGTTTGGCGCGCGCCCCCGTGAGGGCAGTCATGTCTTGGTCTGCGTCAGCACAGGTTTTGTAGTTGCTGCCTGCGGGCATGTCGATCGACTCGGTGCCAAACAACACCATGCAGACCTCGACGGCCTGAACCTGGCTCCACCCAAGGGTGGTGGTCGGCGCCGTGTTGGTGTACTGAATTTTCGCCTTGCCTGGCACGGTGTTGTCTTGCACCAGGTAGCGCAGCTGAAATTCGGCCACGTTTTGCACGATGGGTTGGGCACCGGCGCCATTGCCATTGCAGCGCAGTTCGTTGCTTGCAGCGACAAATTGAAAGGCACTTTGCACAATCAGGTCGTCGCTCGCGTTGTCAGGGCCACCCAGGCAGTTGCGGATCAGGGATTGCTCGTCCACGCTTCCGTGGACTTGATCCTTGTAGCGCCGGAACCCGGCGGTCAAGGTGTCGGCGGCTGCGCTGATGGTGTCAGTCGCTGGGTTGAAAGGCAGGCCTGCGCCCGTGGCCTGTGTTTCAAACGCCACCGCTTGCATGTAGGTGGGTTCTGATGTTGCCGCTGCTATCCCGGTTGGGTTTGGGTTGAGGTAGAGCGAACCCGCTTGGCGCATCTGCATACCGATGACTCGCATGGCATAGGCGGCTTGTTGCTGGATACCGCTGGCGTCACTGACGGTGCCGGATACGCCGCGCGATACCATGAGTGCGCCTGTGGCCACGGCCACCACCAGAAGGCCGATGGCGATGCCGACCAGGAGCTCCACCAAGGTGACGCCACGCTGGTATGAGGGCATGGCCTTCAAGGTGCTGGTTGGGATGTGGGCAGGTAGGGTGGTCATAGTTAGGATCCTGCGCAAAAATAATCGCCAGGGAAGTTGCTGTCCGGTGGGCATCGGCCAGCAACGGGGATGTATTGCAGATGGCAGGTGTGGTTTGCAGGGCAGACGTTTACGTCGGCTGTAGTTCCCCCACCAGTAGTCAACGATCCATCGGTGGCGCGAACCTGTGTGGCATCGATTTGGTCTTTGTAGGCACTGCTGGTATCGCGTTCGTTTTCGCGCCACGCAATCATTACGCCAAGCTGGCTGCTCTGCCCGGCGGGGGGAATAAAAATGGAGGCTTTGCCTAAAGGCAAAGTGTCACTCACAGATTTTTTCCAGGCCACCAAATCGTAAGCCACCATATCTGCTTGCTCGCAAGCCGACGGACAGCCCCCAAAGGACGAAGGTAAACCTGTGTTGTTGAAATCGGATACGTAAGTGTTGAGGCTGGCCAAAGCATTGGGATTGACTTTCATGCGCTCTCCCAAATCTTCAATCAGGCGGATCGCCTGTGCCCGGCGCACTGTGGTCGATGTGTCGCTCAAGGTGCGCATCTGCACACCCAATATTCCCAAAATGCCGAGCGCTGTGACGACGATCGCAATCAGCGATTCGATCAGCGAGATACCGCGTTGCCGCCGTGTGGGGGTCGTTAGTGCGTATGTCATGGTGCTTAGCTGGTGCAAGGAATGTCCTGGGGAGGAATGACGCGGATGCGGCCGCCGGAGCTGACGCAAACACCGCGAGCGCCGTGGTGGGTGGTGGGTTTGTCCAGTGGCACCAGGCTAAAACCGAGCCATGCGCCGTCCACCAAGCCCCAGCGGTCAAGCTTGATGCTGGCGCTGCCGCCGGTGCGTGAGACCTGTACCCGTGCCGGAGCGTCTACTCTCTGCAATACGGGTTCAGACGCACCGCAGGCACCATTGCTGTTGGTGTCATGACAGATAAACCATCCACAGTCCCAGTCCCTGTTGCCTGTTGCGGTAGTGCAGCCGTTGGTGTTGTTGGGGATTTTTTGGATGGCAATTTGCCCGCCGCGCTTGATGGCTTCGGAGCGGGCGTAGTACAGGCTGGATTGAAGCTGCTCTGTTGCCTGGCGCACGCGCCAAGCTTCAATGAGCGGTGTGAAACTGGGGGCTGCCAAGGCGGCGAGGAGGGCGACGATGGATACAACCACCAACAACTCAATGGCTGTGAATCCGCCGACTGAGTGTCTCGCCATCAAAGAATTGTGTGCTTCGAATTGCATGGTGATTTTGATGGGCAGTCAGCAGGTGGCATTGCCTTTTTTCTGCACAATGCGGCCACCCGCTGTAAGGCACAAACGAATGGCCGAAGGCGCCGTTTCGTCTTTGCCAGTAGGCGTGAGCAGAAAATTCATCACAGCGGGCGCCCCGCCATCGCTCTCAGACATCATTCCCCAGCGGTCTACAAACAGTTTTGTTTTGGTGTTGCTTTGTGACAAAGCCAGCTTGCTGGGTGCTGGCATGCTCTGCAGATCGGTAGTGGCACCGTTTTGGGTGTGGGTAACCTTCCAGCCCAAATCCCATCCGCCAGCGGCATCTATGGCAATGCCCCCCCCACGTTTAATGGCCTCCGAGCGTGCTAAATAAAGGCTAGATGTCAAATTCTCTGCGGCGCTTCGAACACGCCAGCGCTCAATCAATGGTGTAAAACTGGGCCCGGCCAGCGCCGCCAAAATGGCCACGATGGCCACCACCACCATCAATTCAATGGCAGTGAAACCCTTTTGCAGCCGCTTTGCACGTGGGGTGTGCACAAGCGGCGCAAGGTGTATGGCGGACGAAATTGGCATAAGTGCATCCTATAGGCGGTGGGGCGGTTGGCGGTTGCGTTCCCGATAGATGGTTTTGTCGCGCAGACAAGCGGTTGTTCGGATGCCTCGGTTAAACAAAGAGGCAGGCCTATACCCGCAGTTCAACGCGCACGACATGGCTTGCGCCTTTTGAAGGCAATGGTATCTGGTCTTGGGACGCGGATGGCCGACTTGCCCGGCAGCGCCATGGCAAGCGGTCCACCTGCAGCCGTCCCCAACCCAAGCGGCATCGCTCTATCGGGGCGGCGGCGTTGGGCTGGCTGTTACAAGGAAAAGCAATCCGCCAAAGAAAAAGCCTAAGTGGATCAACCACTTAGGCTTGTATCTGGCGGAGAGGGCGGGATTCGAACCCGCGGTGGGGATTAGCCCACACACGCTTTCCAGGCGTGCGACTTAAACCGCTCATCCACCTCTCCGAAGCCCTCCATTATAGCCATGGAGTTGCGGGCTTTTTGGTGTGGTGGGCTGGGCAATGCATTTATTTGCTGTTTTTTTGCATCTGCACCATCTTCATCGCCGAGCCGATGAGTGCCGATACCTCGGTCATGTTGCTCGGCACGATGAGGGTGGTGGTGGCGTCTGCGGCGACTTTGCCGTAGGCGTCCACGGCTCTTTCGGCGACCTTGAGTTGCACGGCTTGTTCGCCGCCGGGCTGGCGGATGGCGGCGGCTACGCGTTCAATGGCCTGGGCGGTGGCCTCGGCAACGGCCTTGATGGACTCGGCCTCACCCTGGGCGTTGTTGATGACGGCCTGTTTTTCGCCCTCGGAGCGGGCGATGAAGGCTTCGCGCTCGCCGGTGGCGATGTTGATCTGTTCCTGGCGGCGGCCCTCAGAGGCTGCAATGAGTGCGCGCTTCTCGCGCTCGGCCGTGATCTGGGCCTGCATGGAGCGCAGGATTTCTGCGGGGGGTGTCAGGTCCTTGATTTCATAGCGCAGCACCTTGACGCCCCAATTGAGCGCGGCTTCGTCGATGGCTTGTACGACTTGGGCGTTGATGATGTCGCGCTCTTCGAACGTTTTGTCGAGCTCCAGCTTGCCGATCACGCTGCGCAGCGAGGTTTGCGCCAATTGGGTGACGGCCATGATGTAGTTGCTGGAGCCGTAGCTGGCACGCATCGGGTCGGTGACCTGGAAGTACAGGATGCCGTCCACCTGGAGCTGTGTGTTGTCGCGGGTGATGCAGACCTGGCTGGGCACGTCCAGCGGGATTTCCTTGAGGCTGTGCTTGTAGGCCACGCGCTCGATGAAGGGCCACAAAAAATTCAGGCCGGGCGTGAGTGTGCCCGCGTACTTGCCCAGGCGTTCCTTGACCCAGGCGTTTTGCTGGGGCACGACCTTGACCGACTGGATGACGAAGATGATGACGACGACGACAAAGACGGCTGCGATTTCCATGGATAACCTTTCGTTGGCAAACAGGAGGTGAGGTCGGCTTGTGGCTTACTCGGGATCGACCAGCAGACGGTTTCCCACCAGCTCGGCCACGCGGTGTTTCCCGGTGCTGGGGGTGACGCCAGGGCGGTGGATGGCCGTCCAGGTGGCGCCGCGGTACTTCACGCTGGCTGTGCCATCGCTGTTCCATTGGTCGATGATGATGGTTTCGCCCACGTCCAGGTTCACGCTGCGCTCTGCGCGGGCTGATGGGTCGCCTGGGCGGCGCTTCTTGGCGTGGTTCCAGGCCACGACGGCTCCACCGCCCACCAAGGCGGCGCAGACGAGCTGCAAGGCTGTGCCAGCGCCCAAATGGGCAGCCAGGGCACCTGCGGCCATTCCCAGGGCCAGCAGCAGCAGGTAGAAGGTGCCGGTCACCAGTTCCACTGCCACGGCCACACCGGCCAGTACCCACCAGAGAGTGGATTCCTCCATAAGGTGCTCCTTGGAATGATTGTTAGTAGTGCGCCACATTCTGGGACAAAAAGATGGCGATTCAAAGGCACGACAAGCTTATTCCTTACACTTCGCGCCTGTTTTTCATTTTTGCCGGGCTGGTTGCACGGAGACTGCGCATGAAGTTTCGTTTCCCCATCATCATCATCGACGAGGACTACCGCTCCGAAAACACCTCGGGGCTGGGCATCCGCGCCTTGGCGCAGGCCATCGAGGCCGAGGGCTTTGAGGTGCTGGGCGTGACCAGCTACGGTGACCTGAGCCAGTTTGCGCAGCAGCAAAGCCGCGCCAGTGCGTTCATCCTGTCGATCGACGACGAAGAGTTCACACCGGGGCCAGACCTGGACCCGGCGGTGCTGAGCCTGCGCACCTTCATCGAAGAAGTGCGCCGCAAGAATGCCGACGTGCCCATTTACGTGCATGGCGAAACCAAGACCAGCCGCCACCTGCCCAACGATGTGCTGCGCGAGCTGCATGGCTTCATCCACATGTTCGAGGACACGCCCGAATTCGTGGCGCGCCACATCATCCGCGAGGCCAAGAGTTACCTGGAGGGCATCCAGCCGCCGTTCTTCCGCGCCTTGCTGGACTATGCCGAGGACGGGTCGTACTCCTGGCACTGCCCGGGCCACTCGGGCGGCGTGGCCTTCCTCAAGAGCCCCATCGGCCAGATGTACCACCAGTTCTACGGCGAAAACATGCTGCGCGCCGACGTGTGCAACGCGGTGGAAGAACTCGGCCAGTTGCTGGATCACAACGGCGCCATTGGCGAGAGCGAACGCAATGCGGCGCGCATCTTCAACGCCGACCACTGCTTTTTTGTGACCAACGGCACCAGCACATCCAACAAGATCGTGTGGCACCACACCGTGGCGCCCGGCGACGTGGTGGTGGTGGACCGCAACTGCCACAAGTCCATCCTGCACAGCATCATCATGACCGGGGCTATTCCCGTGTTCATGAAGCCCACGCGCAACCACTTCGGCATCATCGGCCCGATTCCGCAAAGCGAGTTCGAGCCCGCATCCATCCAGGCCAAGATCAAAGCCAACCCGCTGCTCAAGGGCGTGGACGCCAAGAAGGTCAAGCCGCGCGTGCTCACGCTCACGCAAAGCACCTACGACGGCGTGCTCTACAACACCGAGACCATCAAGGGCATGCTCGACGGCTACGTGGACAACCTGCATTTCGACGAAGCCTGGCTGCCGCACGCGGCCTTCCATCCGTTCTATGGCACTTACCACGCCATGGGCAAGAAGCGCGCGCGCCCCCAGCATTCGGTGGTGTATGCCACGCAGTCCATCCATAAGCTGCTGGCGGGCATCAGCCAGGCCAGCCATGTGCTGGTGCAGGAGTCACAGACCACCAAGCTGGACCACCATCTGTTCAACGAGGCGTACCTGATGCACACCTCGACCTCGCCGCAGTACAGCATCATCGCCAGCTGCGACGTGGCCGCTGCCATGATGGAGCCGCCCGGCGGCACCGCGCTGGTGGAAGAGAGCCTGCTCGAAGCGCTGGACTTCCGCCGCGCCATGCGCCAGGTGGAAGAGGACTTCGGCAAGAACGACTGGTGGTTCAAGGTCTGGGGCCCCGAAAAGCTGGCCGACGAAGGCGTGGGCCGGGCCGAGGACTGGATCATCCGCAGCGACGGCAAGGGCCGCAAGAACGGTAGCAAGTGGCACGGCTTCGGCCAGTTGGCCGATGGCTTCAACATGCTGGACCCGATCAAGTCCACCATCGTCACGCCGGGCCTGAACCTCGACGGCAAGTTCGACAAGACCGGCATCCCCGCGTCCATCGTCACCAAGTACCTGGCCGAGCATGGTGTGGTGGTCGAGAAAACCGGTCTCTACAGCTTCTTCATCATGTTCACCATCGGCATCACCAAGGGCCGCTGGAACACGCTGCTGACCGCCTTGCAGCAGTTCAAGGACGACTACGAGAAGAACCAGCCCATGTGGCGCATCCTTCCCGAGTTCTGCCAGCAGCACAAGCGCTACGAGCGCATGGGCCTGCGCGACCTGTGCCAGCATGTGCACGAGATGTACGCCAAGTACGACATCGCCCGCCTGACGACCGAGATGTACCTCTCGGACCTCACACCCGCCATGAAGCCCAGCGACGCCTACGCGCACATCGCACACCGCCAGACCGAGCGCGTGGAGATCGACCACCTCGAAGGCCGCATTACCGTGGGCCTGGTCACGCCGTACCCGCCCGGCATTCCGCTGCTCATCCCCGGCGAGGTGTTCAACAAAAAGATCGTGGACTACCTCAAGTTCGCGCGCGAGTTCGCCAAGCTGTGCCCTGGCTTCGAGACCGACATCCACGGCCTGGTCGAGGTGGAAGACGAGAGCGGCCAGGTGCGCTACTACGCGGATTGTGTGGCCCAAGAAAAGTAATCAAATCGGGCTCCAGCGCCCGTCCATAAAGCGCAAGCAGCTATCAATTTAATAGCTATTTGTCCTGTGGCTGCGGGTCTTCGCGCACCCGCAGGTAGCTGGCGAAGCGCGGCAGCCCGCCATCGTGCGTGCCCCGGAAGCGGTAGGTGACCCAGGCGCCCACGGGCGGCGGGTGGTCGCGGTCGGCATCGCTGAAACCCGCGCCCAGCCGGAAGCGCTGGCCCGTGGGCATTTCCACCCACAGCGCGCCCATGCGGCCCGCGTGGCGGCCCTTGCCGGGCAGGTGGGCGAGCACGCGCGCCTCGGCGTCCTCGTGTTCCTTGAGCTTGAGCAGGTCGTCGCTGCGCCCCGCGCGGTAGAGCGAGGCGCCCCGGTGCAGCATGAGCCCCTCGCCGCCAGCGCGCACGGTGCGCCGCAGCAGGGCCTGCAAGGCCGCATCCGTGGCCACGCGCCGCTGCGGCACGGCCTGCACCCACGGCTGGCCCAGGCGTTCCACCAGCGCCCGCAGGGCGGGCAGGCGCTCGTCAAAGGGGCCTCCGTGCGTGGGCAGGTCAAACACCATGAAGCGCATCTGCCGCCAGGCGGCATCGTCGGGCTGCTGTTGCCGGGTGGTGGACTGGGCGTGGCCGAAGCGCCCGCGCCCGGCCCAGAGTTCGCCGTCCATCGGCGTCTCGGGCCAGCCAGCGGTGAACCATGCCGGGGCCGCCACGGTGGCGCCGCCGCGCGTGCGCAGGGATCGGCCGTCCCAAAAGCCACGCACGCCATCGTATTTCTCGCTCACCCAGTAGTCCTGCAGCGGCAGGCCGGGGCGGTACACCTGCGCCAGCAGCAGCGCCGGGGCGTCCGCCGCCGGAGCCTGGCCGGGCAGGGCGGCCAGCGCCAGCAGGGTCAGCCAGCCGCGGCGGGGTAGTTTGCTATCAAAAAATGAGCTACTTGCGCTTGCTGGATAAGCGCTGGAGGCCATTTTTGCTTAAAGTCCTGTGGGTCAGACCTGGTCGGCGGACAGGCCCGCCGTCTGGCTGAAGCCGCCATCCACGTAGGTGATTTCGGCAGTAACGCCCGAGGCCAGGTCGGACAGCAGGAAGGCTGCCACGTTGCCCACATCGTCAATCGTCACGTTGCGGCGCAGGGGCGAAGCATCGGCCACGCGCGAAAGCAGCTTGCCGAAGTCCTTGATGCCGCTGGCCGCCAGCGTCTTGATCGGGCCGGCGCTGATGCCGTTGGCGCGGATGGCGCGGCCGTCCGCCGTGCGGCCCACGGCCTCGGCCAGGTAGCGCACGCTGGCTTCCAGGCTGGCTTTGGCCAGGCCCATGGTGTTGTAGTTGGGGATGGAGCGCAGCGCGCCCAGGTACGACAGCGTCAGCAGCGAGGACTTGTCGTTGAGGTAGGGCAGGGCCGCCTTGGCCATGGCCGGGAAGCTGTAGGCGCTGATGTCGTGCGCAATGCGGAAGCCCTCACGCGAGAGGCCGTCGAGGAAGTTGCCGGCAATGGCCTCGCGCGGCGCGAAGCCGATGCTGTGCACAAAGCCGTCAAACCGGCCCCAGGCCTCGCCCAGGCCTTTGAACATGGTCTCGATCTGCGCGTCGTCGGCCACGTCGCAGTCGAACACCAGCGTCGAGTTGAACTCTGCGGCGAACTCGGTGATGCGGTCCTTGAAGCGCTCGCCCACGTAGCTGAACGCCAGCTCGGCGCCCTGCGCGTGGCAGGCCCGGGCAATGCCGTAGGCAATGGAGCGGTTGGACAGAACGCCCGTGATGAGCAGTTTTTTACCGGACAGAATGCCCATTGTTGTTCTCCTTGGGGTGGTGAGTGCCATGGCGCCAGCAAACGGCGCGGTACGTAGGGCAGAATTGTCGCATGCGGTTTTGCCTGATTTTTTTGTGCTGTTGCGCCGCCGTGCCTGCATGGGCGGCCCACGCCTACGCTCTGTGGGGCGAGCCCCGTTACCCCGTGGGTTTTGCCCACTTTGCCTACGTCAACCCGCAGGCCCCCAAGGGCGGCGAGCTGCGGCTGGTGAGCAACCTGCGCACCTCGACCTTCGACAAGTACAACCCGTTCACCATCAAGGGCAACGCGCCGGCCTACCTGTCGTCGCTGATGTTCGATACGCTGCTTGTGGGCTCGCTCGACGAAACCGCCACGGGCTACGGCCTGCTGGCCGAGGACGTTCAGGTGGCGCCCGATGGCCTATCGGCCACCTTCCGCTTGCGGCCTGAAGCGCGCTTCCACAATGGCAAGCCCGTGCTGGCGGCCGACGTGAAGCACAGCTACGACACCCTGGTGGGCCCGCACACCTCGCCCGCCTACAAGACGATGCTGATCGAGGTGGCGGGCGTGGATGTGCTGGGCGAACGCAGCGTGCGCTACCGCTTCCACAAACCCAACCGCGAGCTGCCGCTCACCGTGGGCGGTCTGCCGGTGTTCAGCCGGGATTGGGGCGTGGAGGATGGAGTGCAAGGCGGCCAGCCCAAACCCTTCGACCAGGTGGTGATGGACATTCCCATCGGCAGCGGCCCCTACAAAATCGGCCCGGTGCGTTTCGGCAAGGACATCACCTACGTGCGCGACCCGGGCTACTGGGCCAAGGATTTGAACGTGCGCAAGGGCACGGCCAACTTCGAGCGCATCACCGTCAAGATCTACAAGGACAACACAGCGCGGCTTGAAGCGCTCAAGGCGGGCGAATTCGACCTGATGCGTTTCTTCAGCGCGGGTGACTGGGCGCGGCGCGTGAATGGCAAGAAGTTCAACACCGGCGAACTCGTCAAGGGCGAATTCGCGCACAAGCTGCCCTCGGGCTTCCAGAGCTACGTGCTCAACACGCGCCGCCCTTTCTTGCAGGACGTGCGCGTGCGCGAGGCGCTGGGGCTGGCGCTGGACTACGAGTGGATGAACCGGCAGATGTTCTACGGCGCCTACCAGCGCGTCAACGGCCTGTTCGGCAACACCGCCTGCGAGACGCGCGGCACGCCCTCGCCGCAAGAGCTGGCGCTGATGGAGCCGCTGCGCCAACACATCCCGGCGGCCGCCTTTGGCCCCATGACAGTGCCGCCGCGCACCGACGGCGACTCGTCCCTGCGCGCCAACCTGCGCCGCGCGCAGCAGCTGTTGAAAGAAGCGGGCTGGGAGGTGCGCGATGGCGCCCTGCGCAATGCCCAGGGCCAGGCCATGGTGCTCGAATACATGGACAGCAACGAAGGCGGCGTGCGTGTGGTCACCCCTTGGATGCGCAGCCTGGAAAAGCTGGGCATCAGCTTGCGCTTTCGCGCGGTGGACTTTGCCCTGTACCAGCAGCGCCTGCAGAAGTTCGACTTCGACATCACCTCCATGGCTTTCCAGGGCACGCACAACCCCGGCCAGGAATATGCCGACCTGTTTGGCAGCCAGGCCGCAGACACCGAGGACTCGGGCAACTTCGCCGGCGTGAAGAACCCCGCCGTGGATGCGCTGATTGCGGCCATGACTGCGGCCAAGACCGAGGCGCAGCTCTTGCCCGCCTGCCACGCGCTGGAGCGCGTCATCGCGCACAGCCACTACCTCATTCCGCAGTGGTCTGCGGGCACCCACCGCATGGCCTACAACGCCTGGCGCCTGGCGCGGCCCGAGGCGCTGCCGCCGTATTCCAATGGCGAGGGCTGGGCCATCGACACCTGGTGGGCGCGGGTGCCATAGATTGATTAGTAACGTGCTTGTTGCGTGGTGCGCAACATGATAGATTAAGCGGATGATCCAGTCGTTCAGACACAAGGGCTTGCGTCGACTTTTCGAGACAGGCAGCGCTTCAGGCGTGCAAGCGGCCCATGCAAAGCGGCTGCGTATGCAACTGGCTGCCCTGGATACGGCCAAAGCGGTTGACGACATGGACATTCCGGGTTTCCGCCTGCACTCCCTCAAAGGCGAAATGCTGGGGCGCTGGGCCATCACCGTCAGTGGCAACTGGCGCGTAACCTTTGAGTTCCGTGACGGCAACGCACATGTTCTGGATTACGAGGATTACCACTGAAATGAGCATGCACAACCCCCCCCATCCTGGCGAGTTCATCACTGAGGTGTATCTGGAGCCGTTCGGCATCAGCGGGCGTGAACTGGCCGAAAAACTGGACGTAGCCCCCTCCACCCTGAGCCGTCTGCTCAAGGGCAGCAGCCGCGTCACTCCGGAAATGGCATTGCGCCTGTCCAAGACCATCGGGCGCAGCCCCGAGAGTTGGCTGGCACTGCAGGATGCACACGATTTGTGGCTGGCACGGCAGAACACCAATTTGGAGCGTGTGGGCAAACTCGTGCTGGCGCTGACGTGATGGTGGTTTTTCTATAAAAATCATAGCTGCCCACGCATATTCGAAAGGCGCTGGAGTAGTTTTTGTTCTATAAAAACTGGCCGTTTTGGCACACATAATCCCTTGTCCCTAGTTGCTCTGGTTTGCGCCGCGCTGGCTTGGTGGCTGTGAAAGAGATCAAGGAGATGAAATGGTGTACGGGTGGATTCCTCGGGATGATTGGTTGGCTTCGGTGCAGCGCACAGGGGCTGCGCATGGTGATGTGCAGCCAGAAGAGGGGGACTGGGTGGCTTTGAATCGGCAAAGGGATGCTTATGCGCTGGGGGCTGAGTTTGTGCATGGCGTGCCGTTTTGCGATGCCAATGGCGTGTGGCGCACGATCCATGACGAGGCACCAAACAATGCTTTGGGCAATGGCTTCGAGGTGTTGGGTTTTTATGGGCTGCGGTTTTCGTCGGCAGCCCTGCACGCAGCCATTGCTCTGGGGCGTGAGGAAGAGCCCAAGGACGAAGGAATGGATGTGTTCGAGCGACGGATGGCGCATCTGTGGCTGGCGGACGACGTGTTGACCTTCTCCGAGCAAGTGTGCCGATGGGGCGGCAAGACCGGTTTTCGCGTATGGGGAAATATGCTGCGGCACGCGCGCGAAATGGGGGATACCGGCGGGACGAAATTGGCCCTGGCGTTGCGGCAGTGGTTGGCTCAGGCGGTGGAAGCGCAAACCAGCGCTTCGGTCGCCATCAGTGCCGGTATCGCCATCAAAGGCTTGGGAGTGTCCTACGCGTCCAAGCATTTGCGGCTTTTGTGGCCGGAGCGCTACCCCGTGCTCGATTCCTTGGTGTGTGACGTCGTTGGTGTGGCCATGAACACCCAGGGCTATCAGCTTTTTTGCGATTTGCTGATCGATTGGCGCGCACGCCACACGGACTTTCATTGTTATGGTCTGGGCGATTTGGAATTTGGGCTCTTCCGTTTTGTGCGTCATAGGGGCGCGCTCCAAATGCCTGCCCGAATGGGGCTTGGTTCGGACTCCGTCGGTATGGTGCGAGCAGCGAGCAGTTAAAGGATCCTCCCATGCTGGCCTACATCCTCAAGCGCATCCTGCTCATGCTGCCCACCCTGCTGGGCGTGCTGCTGCTGACTTTCGTGGTGATCCAGTTCGTGCCCGGCGGCCCGGTGGAGCAGTACATGGCCGAAGCCAAGGCGGGCGCCGGAGTGGGCGGCGGTGCCGAGGGCGGGGGCCTGAGCTACCGGGGTGCGCAGGGCGTGGACCCCAAGCGCCTGGAGCAGATCAAGGCGCTCTACGGCTTCGACAAGCCTGCGCACGAGCGTTTTTTGCAGATGCTGGGCCAGTTCGCGCGCTTCGACCTGGGCAAGAGCTTTTTTCAGAACAAGGATGTGTGGCAGCTTGTCGTTGAGAAACTGCCGGTGTCCATCAGCCTCGGGCTGTGGACCTTTTTCATCAGCTACCTTGTGGCCGTGCCGCTGGGCGTGGCCAAGGCGGTGCGCGCGGGCTCGCGCTTCGACCTGGTGACCACGCTGCTCATCCTGGTGGGCTATGCCATTCCAGGCTTCGTGCTCGGCGTGGCGCTGCTGGTCATCTTCGGCGGGCAACTGCAGTGGTTCCCGCTGCGCGGGTTGACGTCCTCCAACTGGGAGGAGCTGTCCTGGGGCGCGCGCATTGTGGATTACCTCTGGCACATCACCCTGCCCATCACCGCCATGGTGCTGGGCAGCTTTGCCGTGACGGCCATGCTGACCAAGAACGCCTTTCTGGAGGAGATCCGCAAGCAATACGTGCTGACGGCGCGTGCCAAGGGGCTGTCTGAGCGCCAGGTGCTCTGGAAGCATGTGTTCCGCAACGCGCTGATTCCCATCATCACCGGCTTTCCGGCGGCGTTCATCGGTGCGTTCTTCGCAGGCTCGCTGCTCATCGAAACACTGTTCTCGCTCGACGGCCTGGGCCTGCTGAGTTATGAGAGCGTGATCCGGCGCGACTACCCCGTGGTGCTGGGCACGCTTTACCTGTTCACGCTGATAGGGCTGGTGACCAAGCTGATTTCCGACCTGTGCTACGTGTGGGTAGACCCGCGCGTGAAGTTTGATTGATGAAATTTCTGAAAATGGACATAATCAAAGGGCAACATGTCCATATTGGGGGTCCATCATGATCTGGAACATTGCCAGCGCCAAACAGCAGTTCTCGGAAGTGGTGCGGCTGACTGCCGAAGAGCCCCAAGCCATTTACAACCGTGACAAACCCGTGGCGGTGTTGATTTCCGCCGAGGAGTTCGGGGAATTCAAGCAGTGGCGTGAGGGCCGCGCCAAGCCAACGTGGGCGGAATTGTTTGCCGACATCCGTGCGACGTTAATCTCCGAGGGGGCAGAGGACGGCATCGAAATTCCACCGCGCTCCAACCGCTACAACCCCATGGTGGACGACCCGTACTACTGGGACGAGGCGCACTCTGTGCCGGAGCGCTGAACTGTGTATCTTGCAGACACCAACATCATCAGCGAACTGATGCGACCTGTGCCGCACGCGGGCGTGGTGCGGTGGGTTGAAGCGCTGGACCAAACGGTAGGTTTCGCGGTTTCGACCGTTTCGGTCGACGAAATCCTGTTCGGCCTGACGCACAAGCCTCGACCGCGTGCGCTGGAGTTGTTCAATGGGCTTGCCGCTCGCATCACGGTTCTCGATGTGACCGAGGCCGTCGCGCGCCGCGCCGGCGAGATGCGCGGCCTGCTGGCAGCTCGCGGTCAGGTGCGCAGCCAGGCCGACATGTTCATCGCCGCCACAGCCCAAGTCCACGCTCTCACGCTGGTCACGCGCAATGTGCGCGACTTTGATGGGTGTGGCATTGCAGTGCTCAATCCTTTTTCGGCATGACACAGTCCCCGTTGATATCAAACCCTAGGAGCCTGTCGGACTTGGGAATCGTCGACTGCAAATTGGCCCCAGCGGTCCATTTTTCACCGTCTTTTTGCCCCATAGCCCCGCTATGGGGCCGCAAATCCGGCAAAAACTGTCCTCGCTGGGGCCAATTTTCGCTTTCGACGCCCCAAGTCCGACAGGCTCCTAGCCGCGAGTGCCAATGCTGCCGCCTTTGTTGGAGGGACACGTATGTCTGTCAACCCTGATGTGATCGAGCGGACCGTGCGCACACTGCAGGCCCGGCTGCCGGGCCTGCTGGCGGTGTATGGCTTTGGCAGCCGCGTGCAAGGCACGGAAGGGCCGGACAGCGACCTGGATATGGCTGTGCTGGTGGCTGGCTATGCCGACGTCACGCTGCTGTGGCAGCTTGCCGGTGAACTGGCCGACATCGCGGGTTGCGCTGTGGATCTGCTGGACTTGCGTGCCGCGTCCACGGTGATGCAATACCAGGTCGTCACCCAGGGCGAGCGGTGGTGGGCTCAGGATGCGCAGGCCGCGATGTTCGAGAGCGCCATTCTGAGCGAAAAGACCGCGCTGGACACGGCGCGCGCCGGTTTGCTGGCCGATATCCGAGAGCGAGGAACCGTCTATGGTGGATGACGTGCTGATCAACAAGGCCGCCACGATCGAGCGCTGCGTGCAACGTGCGCGCGAAGAGTATTTCAGCGAACCGGCCACTTTTGCCACCAACTTCACCCGCCAGGATGCCGCCATCCTGAACATCCAGCGCGCCTGCGAGGCCACTCTGGACATGGGCCAGCACCTGATCCGACGTGACCGGCTGGGGGTGCCGCAAAGCGCGCGCGATGTGTTTGCGTTGTTGGCACGGGCCGGTCGAATCGAGCCGGCCCTGGCCGAGGGCCTGCAGCGCATGGTGGGGTTCCGCAACATCGCGGTGCATGACTACCAGAGCCTGCAGCTTCCCATCACCGTCGCCATCATCGAAAAGCACCTTGATGAGTTTCTGCAGTACAGCAAGACCCTATTGCAGCACGATGCAGAGTAGACAGCAGGCCATGGGCTCCATCACATCTCCGGTTGCTGCGGGCGGTGCGCCCGCATCGCTTTCCCCCTCCCGCCGCGCCTGGATGCGTTTCAAGCGCAACCGCCTGGGTTACTGGAGCCTGCTCGTCTTCTGCGCGCTGGTGCTGGTGAGCCTGTGCGCCGAGCTGGTCAGCAACGACCGGCCGCTCATCGTGCGCTACGAGGGTCAGACCTACTTTCCCATGCTCAAGGATTACCCCGAGAAGACCTTTGGCGGCGACTTCGAGACACCCGCCGACTACCTCGACCCCTTTATCCGCGAGCGCATCACGGGGGGCGGTAACTGGGCGCTCTATACCGTGAACCCTTACGGCCCGAACACGCTCAACTACTTCGCCAAGTCGCCCAACCCCTCGGCGCCCACGCGCGAGAACTGGCTGGGCACCGATGACCGGGGGCGCGACCTGCTGGCACAGCTCATCTACGGCTTTCGTGTGAGCGTGCTGTTCGCGCTGGCGCTCACCGTGACGGGCGTGGCGCTGGGCGTGCTCACCGGGGCCATCCAGGGTTTTTTTGGCGGCAAGACGGACCTGGCCTTTCAGCGTTTCATCGAAATCTGGGGCTCCATGCCCGAGCTGTACCTGCTCATCATCTTCAGCGCGGTGTTCGCGCCCAGCATTTCGCTGCTGCTGATTCTGCTGAGCCTGTTCGGCTGGATGGGCCTGTCGGACTACGTGCGCGCCGAATTCCTGCGCAACCGCCAGCTGGACTACGTGAAGGCCGCACGCGCGCTGGGCGTGGGCAATGCGCAGATCATCTGGCGCCATATCCTGCCCAACAGCCTCACGCCCGTGGTCACCTTCCTGCCGTTCCGCATGAGTGCGGCCATCCTGGCGCTGACCTCGCTCGACTTCCTGGGCCTGGGCGTGCCGCCGGGCACGCCGAGCCTGGGCGAACTGTTATCGCAGGGCAAGAACAGCATCGAC
This sequence comes from Giesbergeria sp., assembly GCA_023150295.1. Classification (GTDB taxonomy): domain Bacteria; phylum Pseudomonadota; class Gammaproteobacteria; order Burkholderiales; family Burkholderiaceae_C; genus Simplicispira. The sequence goes on from JAKLLE010000022.1 coordinate 21,035, forward strand.
GCCTGGTGGATTTCGCTGTCCACCTTCGGCGTGCTGGTGGTCACGCTGCTGCTGCTGACCTTCATGGGCGACGCGCTGCGCGATGCACTTGACCCGCGAAAGTCTGATCAATAAATCGGATTGCTTGAACCCTGTATGGCCAAGAATTTTTCTACCGTGCGCGAACTCATCTATTGGGAATATGCGAAATTGGTGGTAGGCCGAGTTGTTGGAAACCGACAGCAGTACGCTTTCGTTAACCACATTTTTCGGGGGTTTTCCGATCAAAAGATGTCGCCTTCCGCGATTCTTGTTGAGAACAAAAAACTATTTGTGGAAGCTGATCAATGCGCCTATTGCGGAAGCACAGAGAATTTGCAGTGGGAGCACATCATTCCACTTGCAATGGGTGGTCCAGACAGTATCGACAACTTGGTTCGGGCGTGCCGCTCATGCAACCTTGAAAAAGGCGCGCGTGATCCATATCAGTGGTACGCGGCACGAAATGACCTGAATGGAATACCTCGGCTTGTGCTTGGCAAGTTTCTCAAGTTGGTTTTTGAACGATACGCCGGAATGGGCCTGCTGGACGATTCGTCTACTTTAAAAACGAATCATGTGGAGCGTGTGACCTTAGGGCAAGTCTTCCGCATGCCTGCATTGCCGCCAGTTTCTAAGGACGAGAAATAAAGCATGGCCTCGGACTATTTGCTCCACGTTGAGAGCCTGAGCGTTTCCTTCGGCGCCAAGGAGGTGGTGCGCGGCGTGGGCTTCGACATTGCGCCGGGCGAAAAGCTCGCGCTGGTGGGCGAATCCGGCTCGGGCAAGACCATCACGGCGCTCAGCCTGCTGCGCCTGGCGGGTGAGGCCAAAATCAGTGGCCAGGCCATGCTGCGCGGGCGCGACCTGCTCTCATTGTCAGAGCGCGAGATGCGCGGAATTCGCGGTGGCGAGATCGCCATGGTGTTCCAGGAGCCCATGACGGCGCTGAACCCGCTGATGACCATCGGCCAGCAGATTGCCGAGGTTTTGGAGCTAAAAAAGGCTCTGACGACCACCCAGTCTGCGCAAGCAGCTATTGAATTGCTAGCAAAGACGGGCATCCCAGAGCCCGAGCGCCGCGCCAACAGCTTTCCGCACCAGCTCAGCGGCGGCCAGCGTCAGCGCGCCATGATCGCCATGGCCCTGGCCAGCGAGCCCGCGCTGTTGCTGGCCGACGAGCCCACCACGGCGCTCGATGTCACGCTGCGCGGCCAGATCCTCGATTTGCTCTCTGACCTGCAACGCAGCAGCGGCATGGCCGTGCTGCTCATCACGCACGACCTGAACCTGGTGCGCCGCTTCGCCGACCGCGTGGCGGTGATGGAGCAGGGCGTGCTGGTGGAGCAGGGCCGCGTCGCCGATGTGTTCCGCGCGCCGCAGCACCCCTACACGCAGCGCCTCATCGCCAGCCAGCCCCGGCGCGATGTGGTGGAAGGCGCGCTGCCCGAGGGCACCGCCCCCGTGGTCCAGGCGCAGCACCTGCGCGTGGTCTATCCCACGCCGCTACCCGGCGTGCGCGGCTGGTTTAAGAAGGGCGAATTCGTTGCTGTGCAGGGCGCCACGCTGCAGTTGCCGCCGGGCCGCACGCTGGGCGTGGTGGGCGAGTCGGGCTCGGGCAAGTCCACGCTGGCGCAGGCCATCCTGGGGCTGCTGCCGCATGGCGGCGCGCTGGCAGTGGCGGGGCAGGGCTGGCAGCAGCCCGCCACGCGCAACACGCCGGCCAACCAGCAACTGCGCCGCCAGGTGCAGGTGGTGTTCCAGGACCCGTTCTCCTCGCTCTCGCCGCGCCTGACGGTGGAGGAGATCGTGGGCGAGGGCCTCAAGGTGCACGAGCCTGCGCTCGACATGGCGGCCCGGCGTGTGCGCGTGGAGGCCGCGCTGGCCGAGGTGGGGTTGAGCGAGGCGCAGTTCCCCGGCCTGCTGGCGCGCTATCCGCACGAATTTTCGGGCGGCCAGCGCCAGCGCCTGGCGGTGGCGCGCGCGCTCATCGTGCAGCCGCGCGTGCTGGTGCTCGACGAGCCCACCAGCGCGCTCGACGTCACCATCCAGCAGCAGGTGCTGGGCCTGCTGCAGCGCCTGCAGCGCGACAAGGGCCTGAGCTACCTGCTCATCACGCACGACGTGGATGTGATCCGCGCCATGGCGCACGAGGTGCTGGTGATGAAGGATGGCGCCGTGGTGGAGCAGGGCAGTGTGGGCCAGGTGCTCGACGCGCCGCAGCACCCCTACACGCAGCGGCTGGTGGCGGCGGCCACGGTGGCCTGACAAGGTGTTCAGGCACCAGCAGAGGAAATCTGTTGCTACAATACTTCAACAACAGTTGAATCGTTGGGCAATGGCATCCACCCCAGCCTCTTTTCCTCTGCCCATGGGCACCTCTGAGGCCGTGCGTCTGTTTGATGCCTTGGCGTCTGCGGTACGCCTCGATATTTACCGCTTGCTGGTGCGCCAGGGGCCGCAGGGCTTGGTGGCAGGGGAGATTTCTGCCACGCTGGGCCTGCCGCCCACCAACCTGTCGTTTCACCTCAAGGCGCTGGCCCAGTCGGGGCTGGTGGTGTCGGCGCCCGAGGGGCGCTTTGTGCGCTACCGCGCCGACATTCCGCTCATGCAAAGCCTGATGACCTACCTGACCGACGAGTGCTGCGGTGGTCACCCCGAAATTTGCGCAGCGCCGCCGCGTTGTCCTTGCTGATTCTTTTGCCCTTTGGGAGCCCTGCCATGCTGAATGTTCTGTTCCTCTGCACCCACAACTCGGCCCGCAGCATCCTGGCCGAAGCCTTGCTCAACCACCTGGATCGCCAGGCCCCGGTGCGGCGTTTTCAGGCCTGGTCGGCGGGCAGCAGCCCCCGGACCGGCCAGCAACCCCACCCGTTGGCGCTGGATGTGCTGCAGCACGCCGGGGTGTCCACCGAGGGCCTGCGCAGCAAGACCTGGGACGAGTTTGCCGTCCCCGGCGCACCGCACATGGATCTCATTATCACCGTGTGCGACAGCGCCGCGGGCGAGGTGTGCCCCGTCTGGCCCGGCCACCCGGCCACGGCGCACTGGGGCTACGCCGACCCTTCCGCCGGTGATGCGCCCGACGCTGTCAAGCGCGAGGCCTTCCGCCATACCCTGCATGAAATCGGCCGCCGCTTGGAACTGCTGATGAATCTGCCGCCCGAAAAGCTCGAAAAAGCGCTTCTGCAGGACGCCGCCCGCAGTCTCGCAAACCATTGACTTCGAAAAGGAACCTTCCCATGAGCACCATCCAGATTTTTGACCCGGCCCTGTGCTGCAGCAGCGGCGTGTGTGGCACCGACGTGGACCAGAGCCTCGTCAACTTCTCGGCCGATGCCGACTGGGCGCGCCAAAACGGTGCCCAGCTGGAGCGCTTCAACCTCGCCCAGCAGCCCATGGCCTTTGCCGAGAACGCGCCGGTCAAGGACATCCTGGAGCGCGCGGGGCAGGAAGCACTGCCGATCACGCTGGTCGATGGCATGGTGGTGCTGGCGGGCCGCTACCCCTCGCGTGCCGACCTGGCGCGCTGGGCCGGATTGGCCGCGCCCGCCGCCGCCAAGGCCGAGAGCGCTGGCAGTTGCTGTTCGGGCGGTTGTTGCGGCTGACCGCCGCGTGCTTGTCTCCGCTCTCGTCACTTCACCCCACGCTGCCATGCATTTTCTCGACCAAGCTCCGCGCTTTCTTTTCTTTACCGGCAAGGGGGGCGTGGGCAAGACCTCGCTCGCCTGCGCCACGGCGCTGCACCTGGCCGCGCAAGGCCGGCGTGTGCTGCTGGTGAGCACCGACCCGGCCTCCAACGTCGGGCAGGTGTTCGGCATCGCCATCGGCAACCACACCACCGCCGTGCCCGGTGTGCCGGGCCTGGCGGCGCTGGAGATCGACCCGCAGGCTGCCGCCCAGGGCTACCGCGACCGCATCGTCGGCCCGGTGCGCGGGGTGCTGCCCGATGCGGTGGTCAAGGGCATTGAGGAGCAGCTTTCGGGTGCCTGCACCACCGAGATCGCCGCTTTCGACGAATTCACCGCGCTGCTGACCGACACGGCGCTGCATGCGCAGTACGAGCACATCCTGTTCGACACGGCACCCACCGGCCACACCATCCGGCTGCTGCAGCTACCCGGCGCCTGGAGCGGCTTTCTGGAGGCGGGCAAGGGCGATGCCTCGTGCCTGGGGCCTTTGGCAGGGCTGGAGAAGCAGCGCGAGCGCTACCAGGCCGCCGTGGATGCGCTGGCCGACCCCGCCCACACCCGGCTGGTGCTGGTGGCGCGCGCCCAGCCCGCCACGCTGCGCGAGGCCGCCCGCACCCACGCCGAGCTGGCTGCCATCGGCCTGCGCCAGCAGTGCCTGGTGGTCAACGGCGTGCTGCCCTTGGCCGAAGGCGCCACCGACCCGCTGGCCGCCGCCGTGTGCCGGCGCGAGCAGGCGGCGCTGGCCGCCCTGCCCGAAGGCCTGCGTGCGCTGCCGCTGGATGTGTTGCCACTCAAACCCTTCGATCTGGTGGGTCTGGATGCCCTGCGCCAGCTGCTCGATGTGGCCCCGGCCGCGCCTGTCGCCAGCGGCGGGGAGGATGCGCCCGTGCTGCAAGCGCCCAGCCTGGCCCGGCTGGTGGACGCCATCGCCCAGGACGGTCATGGCTTGGTGATGGTCATGGGCAAGGGCGGTGTGGGCAAGACCACGCTGGCCGCTGCGGTGGCCGTGGCGTTGGCGCACCGGGGGCACGCGGTGCACCTGACCACCTCCGACCCGGCGGCGCACCTGATGGAAACGCTCAATGGCACGCTGGAACACCTGAGCGTGAGCCGCATCGACCCGCACGAAGTCACCGAGCGCTACCGCCAGCAGGTGCTGGCCAGCAAGGGCGCCGGCCTGGACGCCGCAGGCCGCGCATTGCTCGAAGAAGACCTGCGCTCGCCCTGCACCGAGGAGATCGCGGTGTTCCAGGCCTTCTCGCGCGTGATCCGCGCGGCAGGCAAAAAGTTCGTGGTGATGGACACCGCGCCCACCGGCCACACGCTGCTGCTGCTCGACGCCACCGGCGCCTACCACCGCGACATCGTGCGCCAGATGGGCGACAAGGGCCTGCACTTCACCACGCCCATGATGCAGCTGCAAGACCCGAAGCAGACCAAGGTGCTCATCGCCACCCTGGCCGAAACCACGCCGGTGCTTGAAGCCGCGAACCTGCAGACCGACCTGCGCCGCGCCGGTATCGAACCCTGGGCCTGGGTGGTGAACAACAGCGTGGCGGCGGCCCGCACCACCTCACCGCTGCTGCGCCAGCGCGCCCGCAACGAGCTGCGCGAGATCGAGGCCGTGGCCACGCGCCACGCCGCGCGCCATGCCGTGGTGCCGCTGCTCAGCGAGGAACCCGTGGGCGTGCATCGCCTGCTGCAACTGGCGGGCGAAGCACTGCCATCTTTCGAGGAATGACATGGGATTGTTTGAACGATATCTGACCGTCTGGGTGGGCCTGGGCATGCTCGCGGGCGTGGGCCTGGGGCTGCTGGCGCCCGGTGCCTTCCAGGCCATCGCCGCGCTGGAACTGGAGCATGTCAACCTGGTGGTGGCCGTGTTCATCTGGGTGATGATCTACCCGATGATGATCCAGATCGACTGGCATGCCGTGAAGGATGTCGGCAAAAAACCGCGCGGCCTGCTGCTCACGCTGGTGGTCAACTGGCTCATCAAGCCCTTCACTATGGCGGCGCTGGGCGTGCTTTTTTTCCAGGTTCTTTTCGCGCCCTGGGTCGATCCGCAATCGGCCAGCGAATACATCGCAGGCATGATTCTGCTGGGCGTGGCGCCGTGCACGGCCATGGTGTTCGTCTGGAGCCAGCTCGTGAAGGGCGACGCCAACTACACGCTGGTGCAGGTGTCCATCAACGACCTCATCATGGTGGTGGCGTTTGCGCCCATCGCAGCCTTCCTGCTGGGCGTGACCAACGTGACCGTGCCCTGGGAGACGCTGGTGCTTTCCACCGTGCTCTACGTCGTGCTGCCGCTGGCGGCGGGCATGGCCACGCGCCACATGCTGCAGCGCCGCTCGCGCCAATCGGTAGCCGACTTCGTGGCACGGCTCAAGCCTTGGTCCATCGTTGGGCTGATTGCCACCGTGGTGCTGCTGTTCGGCTTCCAGGCGGGAACTATCGTGGCGCAGCCGATGGTGATTGGTCTGATTGCCGTGCCGCTGATTGTGCAGAGCTACGGCATTTTTGCCATCGCCCTGGTCGGGGCGCGTTGGCTGAAGCTGCCGCACAACGTGGCCGGGCCTGCCTGCCTGATCGGCACGTCCAACTTTTTCGAGCTGGCCGTGGCGGTGGCCATATCGCTCTTCGGCCTGAACTCGGGTGCGGCCCTGGCCACGGTGGTGGGGGTGCTGGTGGAGGTGCCGGTGATGCTGTCGCTGGTGGCGCTGGTCAACCGATCTCGGGGCTGGTTCGAGGGCTGAAACCGTTACCATCGCAGCCTCCGACGCGATCGGCGCGTCCGCTGGACTTGCGAAAGACCCCATCCATGCCGCCTGAGGCCGAGCCGCCTGTTTCTGCCGCCCCCGTTGCCGAGCCCGAAGCCTGGGCAGTGTGCCTGTGCGCCCAGTGGTGCGGCACCTGCCGGGACTACCGAGCGGTGATCGACACGCTGGCGCGCCAGTACTCAGGGGTGCGCTTTGTCTGGCTCGATATTGAAGACGAGGCAGAGATTGCCGGGGACTATGACGTGGAGACCTTTCCCACCTTGCTGCTGGCCGATGCCGCGGGGGTTCGGTTTGTGGGGCCCTTGCTGCCCCAGGCATCTGTGCTGGAGCGCATGTTGCAGCGCTGGAAGGATGCGCCGCCACCTTTGCTGCAGGACGCAGCAGCCCAGGCGCTGCTGCAGCGAATCCGCCATGCGCATGCTGCAGGGAGGCTTGCCAGGGTGAGCGCTTGACAAAAAAGGGCGGGTCTGTCTTGCAAATCAAAGGCTTTGGGGGTTACAATGCGACTCTCACGACCAAACGGGCGGGTACCAACCGCCCGTTTTTTTTGGTCGTTTGCTTTTGGAGCTCGAAGCCTCTGAGGGGTTGTCGGGTTTTTTGTTTTTGCGGTAATTGAACACCAGTGGCACTACAGCAGATTGTCGAGCAAACCGTCAGCGGCCTGGGTTACGACCTGGTCGAGATTGAGCGCGCCCAGGGCGGCACGCTGCGCATCACCATCGACTGGCCCTGGCAAGCGCCGACGGAAGGCGAAGCGGCTTTGCTGCAGCAGTTCATCACCGTCGAAGACTGCGAAAAAGTGACGCGCCAGCTCCAGTTTGCACTGGAAGTCGACGGCGTCGATTACAAGCGCCTGGAGGTGTCCTCCCCGGGCATCGACCGGCCCTTGCGCCATGAGCTGGACTACCAGCGCTTCGAGGGCGAGGTGATCGATATCACCCTCAAGGCGCCCATGGGCGCAGCGGCAGCGGGTCAGGTCAATCCCTTGCGCAAGAAGTTTCGCGGTCGGCTTTCGCGGGCGCAGGCGGGGGGCTGGCAGATCGTCTGGAGCGACGAGCCCGCAGCCAAGCCAGGCCAGAAGGTGAGCAAGAAGCGTGCGCCTGCACCGTTGCAGGTCTTGGGCTTCACGCTGGACGAATTGCGCGAGGCGCGTCTGGCGCCGATCGTGGATTTCAAGGGAAGGGGCGCTGCGTCCGGGCAATGACCGGGCGGGCTTGCCGGATATGGTTAGGGGGTCTGCCGCCTGGTGCGGGCTCCTCGGGTGATTAAAAAACAGGAGAGTCGTGGCATGAATCGCGAATTGTTGATGTTGGTGGAGGCCATTTCGCGCGAGAAGAACGTCGAGCGCGATGTGGTTCTGGGTGCGGTCGAGGCCGCCCTGGCCCAGGCGACAAAAAAGCTGTACGAGGGTGAGGTCGACATCCGCGTATCTGTGGATCGCGACAGCGGCAACTACGAAACCTTCCGCCGCTGGGTGGTCGTGCCCGATGACGCTGGCCTGCAAAACCCCGACGCAGAAGAAATGCTCATGGACGCGCAAGATCGCGTGCCCGGCATCCAGGTGGGGGAGTACATCGAAGAGCCGGTCGAGTCCGTGCCCATTGGCCGCATTGGCGCCATGGCGGCCAAGCAGGTCATCCTGCAAAAAATCCGCGATGCCGAGCGTGAAATGCTGCTCAACGACTTCATGTCGCGCGGCGAAAAAATCTTCACCGGCACCGTCAAGCGCATGGACAAGGGCGACCTCATCGTCGAATCCGGCCGCGTGGAAGGCCGCTTGCGCCGCAGCGAGATGATCCCCAAGGAAAACCTGCGCACCGGTGACCGTGTGCGCGCCATGATCATGGAAGTGGATCTGACGCTGCGCGGCGCTCCCATCATCCTCTCGCGCTCGGCGCCTGAGTTCATGATCGAGCTGTTCCGCCACGAAGTGCCCGAAATCGAGCAAGGCCTGCTGGAGATCAAGAGCTGCGCCCGCGACGCTGGCAGCCGCGCCAAGATTGCCGTGCTCTCGCACGACCGCCGAGTCGATCCCATCGGCACCTGTGTGGGGGTGCGTGGCACGCGCGTCAACGCCGTGACCAATGAGCTGGCGGGCGAGCGCGTGGACATCGTGCTGTGGTCTGAAGACCCGGCGCAGTTCGTCATCGGCGCTCTGGCTCCGGCCAACGTGCAGTCCATCGTGGTGGACGAAGAAAAGCACGCCATGGATGTGGTGGTCGATGAGGAAAACCTGGCCATCGCCATCGGCCGGGGCGGCCAGAACGTGCGCCTGGCGTCCGACCTGACGGGCTGGAAGATCAACATCATGGACGCCGCCGAGTCCGCACAAAAGCACGCCAATGAGACGGAGGCCGCGCGCCACCTGTTCATGGAAAAGCTTGACGTGGACCAGGAAATTGCCGACATCCTGATCGAAGAAGGATTCACCAGCCTGGAAGAAGTGGCCTACGTGCCGCTGCAGGAAATGCTGGAGATCGAAAGCTTCGACGAGGAAACCGTCAACGAGCTGCGCGCCCGTGCCAAGGACGTGCTGCTGACCATGGAAATCGCCCGCGAAGACAGCGTCGAAAGCGTGTCGCAAGACCTGCGCGACCTGGAAGGCGTGACCCCTGAACTCATTGCCAAGCTCGCCGATGGCGGCGTGCACACCCGCGACGAACTGGCCGATCTGGCCATCGATGAACTGACCGAACTGACCGGACAGTCCGAGGAAGAAGCCAAGGCCTTGATCATGAAGGCGCGTGAACACTGGTTCACGGGGCAAGAGTAACGGTCAGGGAGGAACAGAGCCAATATGTCGAGTAACACCGTCGCAGAGTTCGCCAGCGAACTCAAGAAAACCCCTGAAGTCCTGCTCGAACAACTCAAGTCCGCAGGCGTGGTCAAGTCCTCGTCCGCCGATGCGTTGACCGAGACCGACAAGCAAAAGCTGTTGGCGCACCTGCAAGCCAGCCACGGTGTGGCCCAGGGCGACCGCAAGAAGATCACCCTGGTCACCAAGTCCACCTCGGAAATCAAGCAGGCCGATGCCACGGGCAAGGCACGCACCATCCAGGTGGAAGTGCGCAAGAAGCGTACTTTCGTCAAGCGTGACGAGACCGCCGAGACCGCACCCGTCGTTGCGGAACCTTCTCAGGCACCGGAAGTGGCCCAGGAGCAAGCCGACCCGCAGCAAGCCGATCTGGTGCGCCGTGAAGAAGAGGCGCGCCACCAGGCAGAGCTGATCCGCCGCCAGGAAGAGGAACTCGCAGTTCAGCGCCGCGAGCGCGAAGACCGTGAGCGCCGTGAACGTGAGGCCGCCGAGCGCGCCGCCGCATATGCCGCCGATGAGGCCGCCAAGAAGGCCCAGGCCTCGGCTGCCAAGCAGGAAGCCACGCGCGAACAGGAGCAGGAAGCTGCTGCACGCGCTGCCGCCCAGGCTGAAGCCCGTGCCAAGGCAGACGCAGAGACCAAGGTTCGCGCTGCCGATGAGGCCGCACGTGCCAAGGATCTGGAAGAGCGTCGCCGCAAGGCGCTGGAAGAGGCTGCGGCGATCCGTTCCATGATGTCCACCCCGGCCAAGGTGCTGGTGGCCAAGAAGCCCGAGGAGCCCAAGCCCGCAGCGCGCGCAGGGGCGGCCGAGCCCAAGAAGGGCACCCTGCACAAGCCCGCCAATACCCCCGCTGCCGGGGCAGGCCGCACCGCAGGTGCTGCCGCCAATGCCGGTGCAGGCGCAGCAGCAGGTGGCAAGGAAGTCAAGTCGGCCAAGCTGTCGTCCAGCTGGGCTGGCGAGCCGGGCAAGAAAAAGGAAATCAAGACCCGTGGCGACACCTCCGGTGGTTCGGCACGCGGCAGTGCATGGCGCGCGGGTGGCCCCAGGGGCGGTGGTCGGCGCGGTGACCGTGACCGTGGCCACGACATGGGCCAGGCCTCGGTGGCCGAGGCACGCACGCTGGAAGTGCACGTGCCCGAAACCATCACGGTGGCCGAGCTGGCGCACAAGATGTCCATCAAGGCGTCCGAAGTCATCAAGCAGCTCATGAAGCTGGGCCAGATGGCCACCATCAACCAGCCTCTGGACCAGGACACGGCCATGATCGTGGTCGAGGAACTGGGCCACAAGGCCGTGGTGGCGGCGCTGGACGATCCGGAAGCCTTCACCGACGAAGAATCGGCGATGCAGGATGCCGAGGTGTTGCCCCGCGCTCCCGTGGTCACCGTCATGGGCCACGTGGACCACGGCAAGACCTCGCTGTTGGACTACATCCGCCGCACCAAGGTCGCTGCGGGCGAGGCTGGCGGCATTACCCAGCACATCGGTGCCTACCACGTGGACACGCCGCGCGGCATGGTCACCTTCCTGGACACCCCGGGCCACGAAGCCTTCACGGCCATGCGTGCGCGTGGCGCCCAGGCCACCGACATCGTGATCCTGGTGGTTGCGGCTGACGACGGCGTCATGCCCCAGACCAAGGAAGCCATCAAGCACGCCAAGGCTGCCAAGGTGCCTGTCGTGGTCGCCATCACCAAGGCCGATAAGCCCGACGCCAACCCCGACCGCGTGAAGCAGGAGCTGGTGGCGGTGGAAGTCGTGCCCGAGGAATACGGCGGCGACTCGCCCTTCGTTCCCGTGTCGTCCAAGACCGGCATGGGCATCGACGAACTGCTGGAACAAGTGCTGTTGCAGGCCGAAGTGCTCGAACTCAAGGCGCCGGTGGAAGCCACCGCCAAGGGTCTGGTCATCGAAGCCCAGCTCGACAAGGGCCGCGGCCCTGTGGCCACGGTGCTGGTGCAGTCCGGTACGCTCAAGGTGGGCGACGTGGTGCTGGCAGGCCAGACCTATGGCCGCGTGCGCGCCATGCTGGACGAGAACGGTCGTACCGCCAAGTCGGCCGGGCCTTCCATCCCGGTCGAAATCCAGGGTCTGTCCGACGTTCCCCAGGCGGGCGATGAATTCATGGTGATGCTGGACGAGCGCCGCGCCCGTGAAATTGCCACCTACCGTGCTGGCAAGTTCCGCAACACCAAGCTGGCCAAGCAGCAGGCCGCCAAACTGGAGAACGTGTTCTCCGAAATGACGGCGGGCGAAGTGCAAACCCTGCCCATCATCATCAAGGCGGACGTGCAAGGCTCGCAGGAGGCGCTGGCTGCCTCGCTGCTCAAGCTTTCCAACGAGGAAATCAAGGTGCAGCTCGTGTACGCGGGCGTCGGCGGCATCAGCGAGAGCGACATCAACCTCGCCATCGCGTCCAAGGCCATCGTCATTGGCTTCAACGTGCGTGCCGACGCCGGTGCGCGCAAGACGGCCGAAACCAACGCTGTGAACATCCACTACTACAACATCATTTACGACGCCGTGGATGAGTTGAAGGCAGCCATGTCCGGCATGCTGGCCCCCGAGCAGCGCGAAGAAGCCCTGGGCACTGCGGAAATCCGCACCGTGTTCGTGGCCTCCAAGATCGGTACGGTGGCGGGTTCCTACGTCACGTCCGGCCAGGTCACGCGCAACTGCAAGTTCCGCCTGCTGCGCGACAACGTGGTGGTGTACACGGGCGAGGTCGAGTCGGTGCGCCGCCTCAAGGACGACGTCAAGGAAGTCAAGGAAGGCTTCGAGTGCGGTATCAAGCTCAAGAACTACAACGACATCAAGGAAGGTGATCAGCTGGAGTTCTTCGAGATCAAGGAAATCGCACGGACGTTGTAATCACCCAAGGACTGAACGATGCGCATGCTTCATCACCTTCGTGGCGCCTGGCGCGGAAACAAGGGCTTCATGGTTTTCCTGGGGCTCATGTTTGTGTTCCGCTCGGCCATTGCCGACTGGAACTACGTTCCCTCGTCGTCCATGAACCCCACCCTGCTGGCGGGGGATCGGGTGTTGATCGACAAGCGCGCGTACAGCCTGCGGGTGCCCTTTACGCTGCAGGAAGTGGCTCGTTGGGCTGAGCCTCAGCGGGGGGATGTGGTGACGTTCGATTCGCCGGAAGACGGGATCAATCTGATCAAGCGCGTGGTGGCCGTAGGGGGCGACGAGGTCGCCATGGTGGACAACGTACTCCATGTCAATGGCAAGGTGCAGGAGCGTGTGCTGATCGATGCCGCGCGGGCCGTACCGACAGAGTACGGTCGCATCAATGAGGAAATCTGGCTCGAAACACTTAACGAAACGCCCATTTCGGTGGCGCGGATTCCACACGTAAACCGTTTGACGGATTTTGCGCCGGTGCGCGTGCCACAAGGCCATGTACTGGTACTGGGCGATAACCGCGATAACAGCCGTGACTCACGGTTCCTCGGGTTCATCGACATCCGCCGTGTGACCGGCAAGGCCGTTCGCGTTGCCTTGTCGCACGACCCGGAGCATCTGTATCTGCCTCGCTCAGACAGGTGGTGGCTGCCTCTGCATCTGTGAGATTTCATGCCAGCCAAGAAAAGCACCACACCCAACCGCGCCTTCAAGGTGGCCGACCAGATCCAGCGTGATCTGACGGAGTTGATCGCCCGCGAGTTGAAGGACCCGCGCGTGGGCATGGTCACGTTGCAGGCGGTGGAAGTCACGCCCGACTATGCCCACGCCAAGGTGTTCTTCAGCGTGCTGGTGGGCGACCCTGCGGTCACGCAGGAGGCGCTCAACCATGCGGCTGGGCATTTGCGCAATGGCCTGTTCAAGCGCCTGCATATCCACACCGTGCCCACGCTGCACTTTGTGTACGACCGCACGCAGGAGCGCGCGGCGGACATGAACGCGCTGATTGCCAAGGCGGTCTCCTCTCGGGCCAAAGACACGGACGAATGAGCATGGACGCGCCGCGCACGAGGGTCGTCCGGCGCCCCGTGCATGGGGTGCTGCTGATCGACAAGCCGCTGGGCATGACCAGCAACCAGGCCTTGCAAAAGGCCAAGTGGTTGCTGCGCGCCGAAAAGGCGGGCCACACCGGCACGCTCGACCCGCTGGCCAGTGGCGTGCTGCCGCTGTGTTTTGGCGCCGCCACCAAGTTCAGCCAAATCCAGCTCGAAGCCCCCAAGACCTATGAGGCCGTGGCCCTGCTGGGCGTGACCACGTCCACCGGCGATGCAGAGGGTGAGGTGCTGGAGCGCAAACCGGTCGATCTGGCGGCCCTGGGCCCCGAACGCCTGGCCGCTGTGCAGGCGCAGTTCACCGGCCCCATCCGCCAGGTGCCGCCCATGCACAGCGCACTCAAGAAGGATGGCAAGGCGCTGTACGAATACGCCCGCGCCGGCCTGACCGTGGAACGCGCACCGCGCGATGTCACGATTCATGCATTGAATCTGGCCCTGACGCAGACAGATCAAGCGCAAGCAGCTATCAAAATGATAGTAACCTGCAGCAAGGGTACCTACATTCGCACACTGGGCGAGGACATTGGTGCCGTGCTGGGCTGCGGGGCCCACCTCGTCTTCCTGCGGCGCCTGGATACCGGCGGCATCGGCGTGCAGCGCTGCTTGACGCTGGAGCAGCTTGAAGCGCTGGACGACGGTGCGCGCCTGGCGCGCCTGGAGCCGCCCGACGTGCTGCTGGCCGCCCATGCACGTGTCACGCTCGACAACGACAATGCGGGGAGGTTCCTCTCCGGCATGCGCCGCCGCGGCCATTGGGAAGACGCCGCCGCCGTGGCTGTGTATGGCGACCAACCCCGCGTGCTGCTGGGGGTGGGCCATGTGCAAGGCGGCGAACTCATCCCCGACCGGCTGCTGAGCCCTCTCGAAATCCAACAGATCATTGAAACCCTGCCGCGCGCTACCGCCTGCGGCCCAACGGAAGCACCATGAGCAAACCCATCCGCAACATCGCCATCATTGCCCACGTCGACCACGGTAAGACCACCATGGTGGATCAACTGCTGCGCCAGTCGGGCACCTTCGCCGAACACGAAAAAGTGGTCGATACCGTGATGGACAACAACGCCATCGAGCGTGAGCGCGGCATCACCATCCTGGCCAAGAACTGCGCTGTGAGCTGGAAGGGCACGCACATCAACATCGTGGACACCCCCGGCCACGCGGACTTCGGCGGTGAGGTGGAGCGCGCACTGTCCATGGTGGACGGCGTGCTGCTGCTGATCGACGCGCAGGAAGGCCCCATGCCCCAGACGCGCTTCGTGACCAAGAAGGCGCTGGCCCTGGGCCTCAAGCCCATCGTGGTGGTGAACAAGGTGGACAAGCCCGGTGCCAACTGCGACAAGGTGGTCAACGCCGCTTTCGATCTGTTCGACAAATTGGGCGCCACCGATGAGCAGCTCGACTTCCCCGTGGTCTATGCCTCGGGCATCAACGGCTGGAGCTCGCTTGAAGAAGGCGCTGCGGGCGAGCAGTGGGGCCCCGACATGTCGGCGCTGTTTGACACGGTGCTCCAGCACGTTCCGGCGCACCAGGGTGACCCGGCGGCACCGCTGCAGCTGCAGATTTCGGCCTTGGACTTTTCGACCTTTGTCGGGCGCATCGGTGTGGGCCGCGTCAACGCCGGTACCCTCAAGCCCGGCATGGACGTGCTGGTGATGGAAGGCCCGGAGGGCAACACCTCGAAGGGCCGCGTCAACCAGGTGTTGACCTTCCAGGGCCTGGACCGCGTGCAGGTCACCGAAGCGGGTCCCGGCGACATCGTGCTGATCAACGGCATTGCCGACATCGGCATCGGTGTGACCCTGACCGATCCGCTGAATCCCACGCCGCTGCCCATGCTCAAGGTGGACGAGCCCACGCTGACCATGAACTTCTGCGTGAACACCTCGCCGCTGGCTGGGCGTGAAGGCAAGTACGTCACCAGCCGCCAGATCTGGGACCGCCTGCAAAAGGAACTGCAGTCCAACGTGGCCCTGCGCGTGAAGGAAACCGATGAAGACGGTATCTTCGAAGTCTCCGGCCGGGGCGAACTGCACCTGACCATTTTGCTGGAAAACATGCGCCGCGAAGGCTACGAGCTGGCTGTCTCGAAGCCGCGCGTGGTGTTCAAGGACGTGGGCGGTGAAAAGCACGAGCCCATCGAGCTGGTCACGGCCGACATCGAAGAAGGCCACCAGGGTGGCGTGATGCAGGCCCTGGGCGAGCGCAAGGGCGAACTGGTGAACATGGAGCCGGACGGCCGGGGCCGCGTGCGCCTGGAATACCGCATTCCGGCGCGCGGCCTGATCGGATTCACCAACGAATTCCTGAACCTGACCCGTGGATCGGGCCTGATCTCCAACATTTTCGACAGCTACGAGCCGCACAAGGGGGACATCGCCAGCCGCAAGAACGGCGTGCTCATCTCCATGGACGACGGTGAAATCTTCACCTACGCCCTGGGCAAGCTCGACGACCGTGGCCGCATGTTCGTCAAGGCGGGCGACCCGGTGTACGAAGGCATGATCGTGGGCATCCACAGCCGCGACAACGACCTGGTGGTGAACGCCACGCGCACCAAGCAGCTCACCAACTTCCGTGTCTCGGGCAAGGAAGATGCGATCAAGATCACACCACCCATCGACCTGACGCTGGAATACGGCGTGGAATTCATCGAGGACGACGAGCTGGTCGAAATCACGCCCAAGAGCGTGCGTCTGCGCAAGCGCTACCTCAAGGAGCATGAGCGCAAGCGTGCCAGCCGAGAGTGAAGTGGACAACCCCCTGAGGCGCTGCGCGCCTTCCCCCTTCTCTCGCAAAGCTGCGCTTCGCGGGAAGGGGGACGCCGCCAGTGCGGCGGGGCGGCCCTGGGCAGGGCAGCGCCCTAGGCTTGCTGCGTGGTTTGTGCGGGGGGCGGCTGTCGTTGGTTAAAGCGTCGAGCATTGCAAGCAATCCGCGATGAATACCCATTCTTTTCCAAACCGAGGGCTGACCCATACCCATGCCGTGTGGCTCATGGTGGTGGTCACGCTGATGTGGTCGATTGCCGGGGTGGTCACGCGGCACCTGGAGCAGGCGCGCAGCTTTGAGGTGACGTTCTGGCGCAGCCTGTTCACAGTGTTGTCGTTGCTGGTCATCTTGCCGGCGGTGCAGGGCAGGGCGGCACTGGCGACCTTGCGTGGCGGGGGACGGGCGCTGTGGCTGTCGGGCCTGTGCTGGAGCGTGATGTTCACTGCCTTCATGGTGGCCATCACGCTGATGCCGGTGGCCAACGTGCTGGTGACCATGGCCGTCGGTCCGTTGCTCACCGCGCTGTTTGCCTGGATCTTCATCGGCCACCGCATTGCGCCACGCACCTGGGGCGCGATTGTGGTGGCGGGGCTGGGCATTGGCTGGATGTATGGCACGCAGATGGCAGGCTTGCCGGTCGTCGGCACGCTGGTGGCCTTGTGCGTGCCGGTGGCCGCCGCCGTGAACTGGACGGTGGTGCAGCACGCGCAGCAACATGGCCATGCGGTCAACCTGATGCCTGCCGTGCTGATTGGCGCAGTGCTGTCGTCGCTGGCCACCTTGCCACTGGCCTGGCCGCTGCAGGCCACGGGGCATGACCTCGCCTTGCTGGCCTTGCTGGGGCTGGTGCAATTGGCCATTCCCTGCGTGCTGGCCGTGCGCTGTGGCCAGGTGCTCAAGGCGCCGGAGCTGGCCTTGCTGGGCCTGCTGGAAGTGATTTTTGGCATTCTGCTGGCCTGGGTGGGCGCCGGGGAGCGTCCGGCCCAGGCGGTGCTGATGGGCGGCGCGCTGGTGATTGGCGCGCTGGTGTTCAATGAGCTCTTGGCTTGGAAGGAAGAAAAATGATGGAGATGAACGGTGAAGTGCTGGCCCAGGTGCGCGGGCAGGTGGGGCTGATCACGCTCAACCGCCCCAAGGCCCTCAATGCCTTGTCGCTGGGCATGGTGCGCGACCTGATGACGGTGTTGCTGGCTTGGCAGCAAGACCCTGCCGTGCTGGCCGTGGCCATCCGGGGCAGCAACAAGGAGGGGCCGTTCGGCGCCTTCTGCGCGGGCGGCGACATCCGCTTTCTGCACCAGGCAGGCAGCACGGGCAACCCGGAGATCGAGGACTTCTTCACCGAGGAGTACGCGCTCAACCACCTCATCCACAACTACACCAAGCCCTACATCGCCTTCATGGACGGCATCGTCATGGGCGGTGGCATGGGCATCAGCCAGGGTGCCAGCCTGCGCCTGGTGACCGAACGCACCAAGATGGCCATGCCCGAAACAGCCATTGGCCTGTTCCCCGACGTGGGTGGCGGCTACTTCCTCTCGCGCTGCCCCGGCCATGTGGGCGAGTGGCTCGCGCTGACCGGCGACACCATTGGCGCGGGCGACGCCATCGCCTTCGGCCTGGCCGATGGCTGCCTGCCGCTGGACGCGCAGGCCGCCGTGTGGGATGCGCTGGGCACGCAAACCTTTGCCGACGGCGCTGCCGTGCAAGCCTTTGTTGCTACAAAAATAATAGCTACTGACGCACCATCGACGGGCGCCAGAGGCCAAATTGACCAATATTTTTCCTTGGCCAGTGTCCCCACCATCGTGGCCGCGCTAGAAGCCGCCGACAGCGACTGGGCACGCACCACGGCGGCCACGCTGCGCAAGCGATCGCCGCTGATGCTGCATGTGGTGCTGGAACAAATCCGCCGTGCGCGTGGCATGGACCTGGCGGCAGACCTGCGCATGGAGCGCGACATGGTGCGCCACTGCTTCTTCCTGCGCCCCGGTGCCAGCGAAACCGTGGAAGGCATTCGCGCCCTGGCCGTGGACAAGGATCACAGCCCGCGCTGGAACCCTACGCGCATCGAAGACGTGTCGCCCGAACTGGTAACTTCGTTTTTTGTGAGTCCCTGGCCGGTGCACGCGCACCCGCTGGCCCATCTGCGTTGAGCCGGGGCAGGGGCGTACCCCTCGCGGCCTGATGGGTGACCACTCCCCGCAGCGCCCCAAGGGGTGTCTTACCTGTTCCTGGATTTCATGGCCCGCTCGACCTCGCGCTTGCCTTCGCGGTCCTTGATGGTGTCGCGCTTGTCGTGCTCGGCCTTGCCTTTGGCCAGCGCAATTTCGCACTTCACAAAGCCGTTTTTCCAATGCAGGTTCAGCGGCACCAGGGTGTAGCCCTTTTGCTCGACCTTGCCGATCAGGCGGCGGATCTCGTCCTTCTTGAGCAGCAGCTTGCGCGTGCGCGCGGCTTCCGGGTTGACGTGGGTGGATGCGGTGCGCAGTGGGTTGATCTGGCAGCCGATCAGGTACAGCTCGCCATCCTTGATGACCACATAGCCGTCGGTGATCTGCACCTTGCCTTCGCGCAGGGCCTTGACCTCCCAGCCTTGCAGCACCACGCCTGCCTCGTGGCGTTCCTCGAAGAAATAATTGAAGGCCGCTTTCTTGTTGTCGGCAATGCGGGACGGGGTTTCGGGTTTCTTGGCCATTGCGCTTTCATGGCGGTGAGCGCCGGGAGATCGAGCGCCTCCCTACAATTGCGGTCATCGCGCAGACAGCATTCTAGTTTCGCTGGCCCGCCCGCTCGGGCGCGGCCCGCAGTGCCCCATGAAAACCGTTCAAAAGTCCGTCCTGATCTGGTACAGCCCGCAAGAGATGTTCAACCTGGTCACCGCCGTGCAGCAGTACCCCCAGTTCCTGCCCTGGTGCGACCATGCCCGCGTGCTGGAGCAGGACGACAGCGGCATGCTGGCCGAGGTGGGCATTGCGCTCAGCGGTATCCGGCAGAGCTTTGTCACGCGCAACCTGCACGAACCGGGCCGCCGCGTGCAGATGCAGTTGGTCAAGGGGCCGTTTTCGCGGCTGGATGGCGACTGGCATTTCCATGCGGTGGGCGACGGCAGCCAGCGGGCGGCGCGGGTGGAGCTGCTGCTGCACTACGGTTTTGACAGCGCGACGCTGTCCAAGGTGGTGGGGCCGGTGTTCGACCGCATTGCCGCCAGCATGGTCGATGCTTTTGTCAAACGCGCCGAGCAGGTCTATGGCTGATCCTGCGGCGGCTCCACCGCTGCGCATCACCGTGGCCCATGCGTGCGAACCCGGGCAGGTCAAGCTGTGGGAATTGGCGCTGCCCCAGGGCGCGACCGTGGCCGATGCACTGACGCATTGCCGCTCCCATGGTGCGTTGGTGGCAGAGCCTGTGGCGACGGGAATCTGGGGCCAATTGGTGACACATGCCACCGTGTTGCAGGACGGTGACCGGCTGGAGCTGTACCGGCCCCTGACGGTGGACCCCAAGCTGGCCAGGCGCCAGCGCTTTGCCAGCCAGGGCGCGCGCGCCGCAGGCCTGTTTGCGCGGCGCCGCCCTGGGGGCAAACAGGGCTATTGATGCTCAGCGCTTGCAGTCGCTGTCGATGATGGCCTGGGCACGCTTGAGTTCGGCGTTGCGCGCGGCTTCGTCCATGAAGATGAGCTCGCCCTGCGCATTGGCATGGCGCAGTGGTTTGCCCGATTCGATGGTGGCCTTGGCGGCCTTGGCGCGTTCACAGTTCTCGGCGCGGACCTTGGCGCGCTTGTCATCCTCGGCCTTCTTCTTGGCAGCTTCCTCGGCCTCGGCCTGGGCTTTGCGCTTTTCCAGTTCCTTGTCCTTGCCTGCGGCGGCACTGCTGGCTGCAGCGGCGGGTGCTGCGGCCGCTTCGCTGGCGGCGGCCGCAGGCGCGGGTGCAGACACCGGCGCCCCCATGCGCGGCTGTTTCAGTACCATGCTGTCCGGCACATCGGTGGGCGGCGGCCGGTCGCTGAAAATCTTGCGTCCGTCCTTGTCAATCCATTGCCATTGGGCCATGGCGCTGGCCGATGCGAGGCAGAGCGCTGCCAGCAGAAGAGGTGGGTGCAGTTTCATGCATCCAAGTGTATCGCCCGTGGCTGTGCGGTGGGTGACGGTTTCAGACGGGTACAATTGTTCTTTTGGAGCTTTCTCATGCGCCTACTTGGAAAAGCGCTCACCTTCGACGACGTGTTGCTGGTGCCGGCGTACTCCCAGGTCCTGCCCAAGGACACGTCCCTCGCGACGAAACTCTCCCGCAACATCCAGTTGAACCTGCCGCTTGTGTCCGCCGCCATGGACACCGTCACCGAGGCACGTCTGGCCATCGCCATTGCCCAAGAGGGCGGTATCGGCATCATCCACAAGAACCTCACAGCGCAAGAGCAGGCCGCCCATGTGGCCAAGGTCAAGCGCTACGAGTCGGGCGTGCTGCGCGATCCGGTGGTCATTACCCCGGAGCACACGGTGCTGCAGGTGCTGCAACTGTCCGAGCAGCTGGGCATTTCGGGCTTTCCGGTGTGCGACGGTGGCAAGGTGGTGGGCATTGTCACGGGGCGCGACATGCGCTTTGAGACCCGTTACGACGTCAAGGTCAGCCAGATCATGACGCCGCGCGAAAAGCTCATCACCGTCAACGAAAAAGACGGCACGACCCCGGCCCAGGCCAAGGCGTTGCTCAACAAGCACAAGCTGGAGCGAATCCTGGTCATCAACGATGCCTTCGAGCTCAAGGGTCTGATCACGGTCAAGGACATCACCAAGCAGACCAGCTTTCCCAACGCTGCCCGCGACATCAATGGCCGCCTGCGTGTGGGCGCCGCAGTGGGTGTGGGCGAGGGCACGGAAGAGCGTGTCGAGGCCCTGGTCAGGGCGGGCGTCGATGCCATCGTGGTGGACACGGCCCATGGCCACAGCAAGGGTGTGATCGATCGTGTGCGTTGGGTCAAGCAGAACTATCCGCAGGTGGACGTGATCGGCGGCAACATTGCCACCGGCGCTGCCGCACTGGCATTGGCCGAGGCCGGTGCAGACGCTGTCAAGGTCGGCATCGGCCCCGGCTCCATCTGTACCACCCGCATCGTGGCGGGCGTGGGTGTGCCCCAGATCATGGCCATCGACAGCGTGGCCACGGCGCTCAAGGGCACAGGCGTGCCGCTGATTGCCGACGGCGGCGTGCGTTACAGCGGTGACATCGCCAAGGCCCTGGCCGCTGGCGCCAGCACCGTGATGATGGGCGGCATGTTTGCCGGTACCGAAGAAGCCCCTGGAGAAGTCATTCTGTACCAGGGCCGCAGCTACAAGAGCTACCGTGGCATGGGCTCCATCGGCGCCATGCAGCAGGGCAGCGCCGACCGCTACTTCCAGGAATCGAGCACCGGCAACCCCAATGCCGACAAGCTGGTGCCCGAGGGTATCGAAGGCCGCGTACCCTACAAGGGTTCCATGGTCTCCATCGTGTACCAGATGGCCGGTGGCGTGCGGGCCTCCATGGGCTACTGCGGTTGCGCCACCATCGACGAGATGAACAACAAAGCCGAATTTGTTGAAATCACGACAGCGGGTATCCGTGAAAGCCACGTCCACGACGTGCAGATCACCAAGGAAGCCCCCAACTACCGCGCCGACTGATTCCCGGATGCTATTGTTTTGATAGCCCCTAGCGCTTGCCCAGCAAGCGTCAGGGGCTAATTTCATTCTTAACCGTCATGCAACACCAGAAAATCCTCATCCTCGACTTTGGTTCGCAAGTCACCCAGCTCATCGCGCGCCGCGTGCGTGAGGCGCATGTGTACTGCGAGGTGCATCCCTGCGATGTGACGGACGAATGGGTGCGTGACTATGCCAAGGACGGTCAGCTCAAGGGCGTGATCCTCTCGGGCAGCCACGCCAGTGTGTACGAGGTGGACGACAAGGCTCCCGATGCCGTGTTTGCGCTGGGCGTGCCTGTGCTGGGCATTTGCTATGGCATGCAGACCATGGCACAGCAACTCGGCGGCAAGGTGGAAGCAGGCCACACCCGCGAGTTTGGCTATGCCGAAGTCCGCGCACGCGGCCACACAGCCCTGCTCAAGGACATCGCCGACTTCACCACGCCCGAAGGCCACGGCATGCTCAAGGTTTGGATGAGCCACGGCGACAAGGTCACTGAAATGCCACCGGGCTTCAAGCTCATGGCCAGCACCGATAGCTGCCCGATTGCCGGCATGGCCGACGAGTCGCGCGGCTACTACGCGGTGCAATTCCACCCCGAGGTCACGCACACCGTGCAGGGCAGGGCGCTGCTGGAGCGCTTTGTGCTGGACATCTGCGGTACGCGGGCCGACTGGATCATGCGCGACCACATCGAGGAAGCGGTGCAAAAAATCCGCGAGCAGGTGGGTGACGAGGAAGTGATCCTGGGCCTGTCCGGCGGCGTGGATTCGTCCGTGGCGGCTGCGCTGATCCACCGTGCCATTGGCGATCAGCTCACTTGCGTGTTCGTGGACCATGGCCTGCTGCGCCTGAACGAGGGCGACATGGTCATGGACATGTTCGAAGGCAAACTGCACGCCAAGGTCATCCGCGTGGACGCCAGCGACTTGTTCCTCGGCAAGCTCGCCGGTGTGAGCGAGCCCGAGCAAAAGCGCAAGATCATCGGCGGCCTGTTCGTCGATGTGTTCAAGCAGGAAGCCGCCAAACTCAAAGCCGGCACTGGCGGCCACAAAGGTGCGACGTTCCTGGCCCAAGGCACCATCTACCCCGATGTCATCGAAAGTGGCGGCGCCAAGAGCAAGAAAGCCGTCACCATCAAGAGCCACCACAACGTGGGCGGCCTGCCCGAGCAATTGGGCCTCAAGCTCCTGGAGCCCCTGCGCGATTTGTTCAAGGACGAAGTGCGCGAACTGGGCGTGGCCCTGGGCCTGCCGCCCGAGATGGTGTATCGCCACCCGTTCCCCGGCCCGGGCTTGGGCGTGCGCATCCTGGGCGAGGTGAAAAAGGAATACGCCGACCTGCTGCGCCGCGCCGATGCCATCTTCATTGAAGAACTGCGCAACTTCACGGACGAAGCCACCGGCAAGACCTGGTACGACCTCACCAGCCAGGCCTTCACCGTATTCCTGCCCGTCAAGAGTGTGGGCGTCATGGGCGATGGCCGCACCTACGACTACGTCGTCGCCCTGCGCGCCGTGCAGACCAGCGACTTCATGACCGCCGACTGGGCCGAGCTGCCCTACGCGCTGCTCAAAAAGGTATCCAGCCGCATCATCAACGAGGTGCGCGGCATCAACCGCGTGACTTACGACGTGAGCAGCAAGCCGCCTGCGACGATCGAGTGGGAGTGAAATCAGGACCTTCAGGGACTATCGCCAACTATCGAAAAACCGCCGTAACGTGTTGATCTAAAAAGAAATACGTCGCGGAAGCTATCGGTGGCTATCGCCGGCCAGCAAAACAGGTTGGCGGTAGAACTGACGGTAAGAACTGGAGGTCTGATTAAGACCCTCCCGTTTACTATTGAGACCAAACCGGTCTTTGACGGTAAATGTCTCCTCTGGAAAGCTTGTTTCATGCGGCTTTCCAAGCATCAGCAGGTCTCCTGACCCCTGACGGTAAAAGCCGTCAAGAACAGGAGGAAAAACCTCGATGCTTACCGACACCGCACTACGCAACCTCAAGCCTAAGTCGTTGACTTACAAGGCGTCCGATCGTGACGGCATGTACGTGACGGTATCGCCCACCGGTACCGTCACCTTCCGCTACGATTACCGTCTCAATGGGCGGCGGGAGACGCTGACCATTGGTCGCTACGGGCCAGCCGGCATCTCACTGGCCTTGGCCCGTGAAAAGCTCCTGGACGCCAAGAGGGCAGTCGCCCAGGGCAAGTCCCCGGCGCATGAAAAGCAGCGCGAGAAGCGTCGACTAACTGCCGCCAAGAACTTTGGCGACATGACGTTCCGATGGCTTGCCGATGCCAAGATGGCCGATAGCACACGAGCGATGCGCAAGAGCATCGTTGACCGGGACATCCTGCCGGCGTTCAAGAACCGGCTGCTCAACGAAGTCAGCTCCGACGATCTGCGGGCCTTGTGCAGCAAGGTGAAGGCGCGCGGCGCCCCCGCCACAGCCGTCCACGTGCGCGACATCGTGAAGCAGGTCTACGCCTTCGCCATCTTGCACGGCGAGAAGGTCGACAACCCGGCCGATGGCGTGGGGGCGGCTTCGATCGCGACCTTCGTGCCCAAGGATCGAGCGCTGTCACCGATGGAGATCCGTCTCATGTATCGGCAGATGGAATCGGTGGCCACCTATCCGACCATTCGCCTGGCGTTGCGCATGATTCTGCTGACGCTGGTACGTAAGAGCGAATTGATCGAGGCGACATGGGGCGAGGTTGATTTTGAGAACGCGACATGGACGATCCCAAAATCACGAATGAAGGGCCGCAACCCGCACGTCGTCTATCTGTCCCGCCAAGCTGTGGACATCTTCGTTGCGCTGCACACCTGCGCGGCAGGGTCAAGGTTCGTTCTGCCGTCGCGCTACGACGCGGACCGTTGCATGTCGAAGGCGACGCTTAACCGTGTAACCCAGATCGTGTCCGAGCGCGCCAAAGCTGCCGGTTTGCCGCTAGAACCGTTCACGGTGCACGACCTGCGCCGCACCGGCTCGACGCTGCTCAACGAGGTCGGCTTTAACGGCGACTGGATCGAAAAGTGCCTGGCTCATGAAGACGGCCGTTCCTCGCGCTCGGTCTATAACAAGGCCGAATACGCCGAGCCTCGCCGCCACATGCTGCAGGAGTGGGCCAACATGGTCGATGCCTGGGTGGAGGGTGGCGTGTACGCGCCCACGCTGTTGCCGAGCAATACAGTCGTGCCTGTGCTGAGCGCATCTGTTTGAGTCACTTCACGTCAGGTTGTCAGTTGACAACCTGACGATTCATCCCCATACTGGAGACCTTGAATGGCCCGTTCCTCTCATCCAAAGAAAGAGGTCGAAGATGCGCTTAAGCATGCAGAAACGCAGGGCTGGCGCGTCACGGTCGGTGGCAGTCATGCCTGGGGCAAGATTTACTGCCCTTACAACGACGATGAGTGTCGCTGCGGCGAGTTCTGCATTACGAGCGTGTGGAGCACGCCGAAGAACCCAGGCAATCATGCCCGAGCGCTGCGGCGGGTCGTGGACAACTGCACGATCCATCAGCAACGAAACGAAGCTGAATCGTCATCTGAGGACTGATCCATGGAATACACCTTCATCCTGAAGTACCAGCTCGCTGAGCAAGACAGTGATCTGGATGTGCTGGTCGAGCGTCTCGGCAGTGCCGGCTGTGATGATGCCTTGGTGGGTATCGGGCAGCCGAGTCGCTTGGCGCTTGAGTTCACCCGTGAAGCTGAGAACGCGCAGGCCGCGGTGCGCAGTGCGCTGGCCGACGTGAAGCATGCTGTCCCCTTGGCAAAGCTCGTGGAGGCGGCACCGGATTTCGTTGGGCTGACCGATGTCGCTGAATTGGTGGGCGTGTCGCGTCAAGCAATGCGTAAGGTGATGCTTTCTCATGCTGCGACTTTTCCAGCACCGGTGCACGAGGGCAGCGCCTCGATCTGGCACTTGGCCGAAGTGCTGAGCTGGCTGGAAGAGAAGGGGGGCTATGCCTTTGAGCGAAAGATGCTGGAAACCGCGCGTGCAGCGTTGGAAGTTAATCTGACCAAGGAAATTCACCGACTGCCCGTGGCAGCGGTGCGAGAGCTCAAACTGCTGATCGCCTAGCCACGTTGCTACGTCGAAGCTACATCGCGCACGGGTCGGCGCTTACGTAGCCTGACATCAGGTCCGTTGGACCTGGTGACAGCACCGGATCGAGAGGACTGCTTGCGAGCTTCAATCCAAGCTTCGACTTCCTCCAGATCCCAGACAACGCAGCGCGAGGTCAGATTGAATCGGCGTGGAAACTCGCCACGCTGCTCCATTCCATAGATCGTCGTGTCCGCCAAAGGGACGATCTGGTGCAAATCTTGGCGGCGAATGGTGCGGCGGAAGGGGAGGGGAAGTTTGGCCGAAAACTGCGGAAGGTCTTCGTACCCATCCGTACCTGGATGAGGAATGGATGCTTTCGGCGACAAGGCGGTATCGCCTGCATCGGTGTAATGAACGTGAGCGGGCATCGAAGGTTCCTAAGGCACTGTGTTCGTATGGATCTATGGTGACTATCTGTAGAGTCCCGGATGATTGCATAGACTCTCGACGCTACCCCTTGTTCATGGCCCGGGCCGTGATGCGAGGGGTGATAGAGAGACTCAAATCCGAAGGAGTGCCTACGCCATGATGATCGCCCTGCACAAGAACGCGCG
>JAKLLE010000121.1 GCA_023150295.1 Giesbergeria sp.
GGTAGTATTCATGGGCGGGCACCAAGTTCAGACTTCGATACCCTGATCTTCCAGCCTTTTGGGCGGTGCCCGCAACTTTTTTTGCGCCTCACGCAGAGGCAAATTCGGCTGGGTTGAGGAATTCTGCAAGTCCCTCCCCCGTTCAACAGTTTGTGACATGGGGGTTTGTCCGGTGTGTGTAACATTCCCACCTGACAACCGGCTTTTGCCCGGTTGCCTTGCATTGCGAATGACCTTTTCTCACCGCTTCCCCGACCTTTCCGGTTCCAACTCCATGTTCCATCCCACACGTCGCCACCTTGTGGCGGGCTTGAGTGCGCTGGCCAGTTTGCCAGCGTGGGCGCAGTTCCGTGTCGAAGTCACCGGCGTGGGCATGACGCAGTTGCCCATCGCGATTGCCGCCTTCAGGGACGAGACCCAGTCACCCCAGAAAATCTCTGCCATCGTCCAGGCAGACCTGGAGCGCAGCGGCCAGTTCCGCGGAGTCGATGCCGCGGGGGTGCGGCTGGACGAAAGCGCACGCCCGGATGTCGCCCTGTGGCGCCAGAAGGGCGCCGATTCGCTGGTGTCCGGCAGCGTGGTTCGCTTGGCCGATGGCCGCTACGACGTGCGGTTTCGCCTGTGGGATGTGGTGCGCGGTCAGGATCTGGGTGGCCAGAGCTATGTGGTGGTGCAGGGTGATCTGCGGTTGGTGGCGCACCGCATTGCCGACTTTGTTTACGAAAAGCTCACCGGCGAGCGCGGGGTGTTTTCCACCCGCATCGCCTACGTCACCAAGGCGGGCAACCGCTTCAGCCTGTGGGTGGCTGACTCCGATGGAGAGAATGCCCAGGCCGCGCTGTCCAGCCCCGAATCGATCATCTCGCCGGCCTGGTCGCCCTCGGGCGGCCAGTTGGCCTATGTTTCCTTCGAGTCGCGCAAGCCCGTGGTCTACGTGCACGACGTGGCCACCGGCCGCCGTCGGCTGGTGGCCAACTTCAAGGGCTCCAACAGCGCACCCGCGTGGTCACCCGATGGCCGCACGCTGGCCATCACCCTCAGCCGCGATGGCAATTCGCAGCTCTACACCATGGATGCCAATGGCGGAGAGCCGCGCCGCCTCACGCAAAGCAGCGGCATCGACACCGAGCCCGCCTTCTCGCCCGATGGCAAACATGTGTACTTTGTCAGTGACCGCGGTGGGGCGCCCCAAATCTACAAGGTGCCCAGCAGCGGTGGCAGCGCCGAGCGCGTGACCTTCAGCGGCAGCTACAACATTTCGCCGTCCATCAGCCCCGATGGCCGTTGGCTGGCCTATGTCTCACGCACTGGCGGTGCCTTCAAGCTGCAGGTGATGGAGCTGGCCACCGGCAATGCGACGGCCATCACCGACACCAGCGCCGACGAGCGCCCCAGCTTTGCGCCCAACAGCCGACTCATTGTGTATGCCACCCAGCAGCAGGGCCGAGAGGCGCTGATGACCACCACCCTGGACGGCAAGATCAAAGCCCGTCTGGCCGGACAGGGCGGTGACATCCGCGAGCCCGACTGGGGCCCCTACCAGTTCCAATAAACCCTTTTTGTTTTGTTTTTTCAGGAGTTTTTCATGTTCAAACGCATTCCCTTTGCCCTGGCCGCCGTTGCCATCGTTGCCGGTTGCAGTTCCGGGGTGGATCTTGACAACGTGCCGGTCGAGGACAAGAACGGTGCCCCCCTGTCCACGGGCGCCAATGCCGGCAATGCAGGCCAAAGTGGCGTGCAAGGCGTGGATCTGTCGCAGTCGGCCATCGACAAGGCCGGCCCGCAGGGTGTGAGCCGTGTGGTGTACTTCGACTACGACAGCTACGTGATCAAGCCCGAGTTCCAGGCGCTGATCGAAGCCCATGCCCGCTTCATCAAGGCCGGTGCAGCGCGCAAGGCTGTGATCGAAGGTCACACCGACGAGCGCGGTGGCCGTGAGTACAACCTCGCACTGGGCCAGCGCCGCGCCGAAGCCGTGCGCCGCGCCCTGGGATTGCTGGGCGTGTCCGACAACCAGATCGAAGCGGTGAGCTTTGGCGAAGAGAAGCCCGCAAGCCAAGGCTTTGGCGAAGAAGCCTATTCCAAGAACCGTCGCGCTGAAATCTCCTACCGTTGAGCTGCTGGCCCATGCGTGCTGCCATGAAAACCCTGCGTCTGGCCCCATCGCTGCTGGCGGTGCTGCTGGCCTGCGCCTACCTGCCGCAGGGCCATGCCGCCCTGTTTGAAGACGACGAGGCGCGGCGGGCGATCCTGGAACTGCGCCAGCGTGTGGATGTCCTGAACCAGGCCAGCCAGCGTTCGGCGGATGACTCGGCGCAATTGCGCCGCGCCCTGATCGACCTGCAGTCCCAGATTGAAGGTTTGCGCTCCGAGGTGGCCTCCCTGCGTGGCCAGAACGAACAGCTCATGCGGGAAGCTTCCGAGCTGCAGCGCCGCCACAAGGACATGGCCCAGGGCGTGGACGAGCGTCTGCGCCAATTCGAGCCTGTCAAGGTCACCGTCGATGGGCAGGAGTTCCAGGCCGACCCGGCAGAAAAGCGTGACTTCGATGCGGCCCTGGCGCGCTTTCGGGAAGGCAAGTTTGCCGAAACACAAACCCTGTTCTCGGCCTTTCTCAAGCAGTACCCTGGCAGCGGCTATCAGCACTCGGTGCGCTTCTGGCTGGGCAACGCGCAGTACGCGACGCGTGACTACAAGGACGCGATCCAGAACTTTCGCGCTCTCCTGGCAGCAGCGCCCCAGCATGCCCGTGCGCCGGAGGCCGCGCTGTCCATTGCCAATTGCCAGATCGAGCTCAAGGAAACACGCGGCGCCCGCAAGACGCTGGAAGACCTCATGCGTGCCTACCCGCAGTCCGAGGCCGCTGTGGCGGCCAAGGAACGCCTCTCTCGTCTCAAGTAAAGGCAACGATCCTTGGACGCTTCGGAGGCATGGCCTGTGAGCGACGCACCGTTCGATGAGGCACTGGAGCGCCGCTTTGGCGGGCTGGAGCGCCTCTACGGAAAGCCCGGCGCTGCACGCATCCGCGCCGCACATGTGGCGGTTGTCGGCATCGGTGGCGTGGGCTCCTGGGCGGTCGAGGCGCTGGCGCGCAGCGGGGTGGGGCAACTCACCCTGATCGACCTGGATCACGTGGCCGAGTCCAACATCAACCGCCAGATCCATGCGCTGGACGATACCTTGGGGCAAGCCAAGGTGCACGCCATGCGAGAGCGCATCCAGCACATTCACCCGGGCTGCCAAGTGCATTGCGTTGAGGAGTTTGTCGAACCTGGCAACTGGCCTGCAATTCTGCCGGGGGGCGTGGATGCACTGATCGACGCCTGCGATCAGGTGCCCGCCAAGACGGCGATGGCTGCCTGGGCACGGGTGCAGCGATCCCTGTTCATC
This sequence comes from Giesbergeria sp., assembly GCA_023150295.1. Taxonomy (GTDB): domain Bacteria; phylum Pseudomonadota; class Gammaproteobacteria; order Burkholderiales; family Burkholderiaceae_C; genus Simplicispira. The sequence continues at coordinate 3,391 of JAKLLE010000121.1, forward strand.
ACCGTGGGCGCAGCGGGCGGCAAACGCCTGGCGCACAAGGTGGATGTGGACGATGTGGCCCAGGTCACACACGATCCCCTGCTGGCACAGTTGCGCTACCGTCTGCGCAAACATCATGGCGCACCCCGTGACGGAAAAAAAATCGGGGTGCCATGCGTCTTCAGCCGCGAGGCCGTGGCGCCACCGGATGCCTCCTGCGCTGTGCAAGGCGACGGCAGCCTCAACTGCCATGGCTACGGCTCCGTGGTGGCCGTCACAGCCACCTTCGGTCAGTGCGCAGCAGGTTGGGTGCTGGATGCGCTGGCACGAGAAACCCAAAAATGAACTCCACTTGCTTTGGGGTGGAGTTTTTCACGCTATAATGCAAGGCTTTACAGCACTCCAATTGTTGGGTTCTGTAAAAACGATGGGTCGTTAGCTCAGTCGGTAGAGCAGCGGACTTTTAATCCGTTGGTCGCGTGTTCGAGTCACGCACGACCCACCAAGCTGTATAAGGAAACCCTGCTATCAAAACGGTAGCGTGGTTTTTTGTTTTCGGGGTCATGTAGCCACCATGTAGCCACCGGTACAGGGTTTTGCACCATGTAGCCATTCCAGCGCCAGCAGCAAAAAGCCCCACGGCGGGGCTTTCTGGCGGGCCCGTGGTCTCCCTTGCTGGGGAATTTGCGGCGCGACTGCAACCTTTTTTCTGCACCATTTGGAAAAGAAACGGTACAGCCCGGTTTCCGGCCCATCCCCTCCAGACTTTCGACCCCCCCCTCCCCTCAGAGCAGTGAAGCCTGGGCGGCGGGTGCACTGGTGCACTGTGCTTGGGTGGTATCCGATTGCACAACAGGCCCGGCCTGTTCGCTGTCGAAGTCTGCGCACCATTCGCCTGCAAGGTCTTGCAGCGCCTGAAGTTGGGTTGTCTCATAGCTCAGGTCTGCATGGGCGTGGTGACTGTGCTTTGCCATCCAATCGGCAAGGTGGTCGATACGCTCGCGCAGGGCCACCATGCGGCGCTGCAAGGTGCCGATGGTCTTGGATGCCTGCGGGTCGCTGGCGATGATGCTGAATTGCTCGCACACGGCGCGAAGCTGCCAGGGGTGCACCAGCACGGCGTGGGGTTCATCTATCCCCGCTTGCTGGGTCAACACGATGGCCGGGCTTTGCCCATCGCTCAGGGGTTCGGCGCTCAGGTGGTAATGGGTCAATGTGGTGGTCATGGTGGTGGTGTCCTCGATTTGTTCAAGCTGCGCAGTGCACTGGCGCACTCATGCCGATGGCCGGGCCATGTGGGCCGATGTGCCACAGCTTCGCCGGGTTCGCGCCGATGGCCTGCCACAGCGCGGCAAGGGTTTCGTGCGCTGTCTGCTGTGCAGTTGGTGCAGTCCCTTTGCTGCCAGTAGATGGCTTCTCTAGATGGTGTCCGTGTGGCGATGTAGGAGAACCCTCAAAAATGCCCCTGTGTGCACCGTGTGGCGGTGCAGTGGCAGCCCTCCCTACACCGTGGGGCGGTGCACATGGGGGCTTCTCTACACCGTGGGGCGGTGTAAGGCTCGCGTTTTTGTAGGCACTGCGCTGGAAGTTCGCCAAAGCCTCGAGGTCGAAGCCTGGGTGCACATCAAGCGGTGCCCACGTCACTGCATACCAGCTTGCTTTGCTGGGTCTGTGGCCTCGGACGGTCTGGTAAAGAAACCCTGCGGCCTCCAGTTCGCGCCGGGCCTTGGTCAAGGTGTCGTTAGAAGTCCATCCCCGTGCGGCCATGCGCTCGCGGGTGAGCAGCAAGCGCCCGTTGTTGTCGCGCACATACTG
>JAKLLE010000023.1 GCA_023150295.1 Giesbergeria sp.
CGTCAGCAGTCGCGGCCACAGCAACCCTCGTGGCGTCAAGCGCAAAATGAGTAACTTCAACGTACGCCATCGTGGGGAAAACCTTCATCGAAAGCACCACCCAACACCGGTGCTTCGTATCTGAACAGTATTGCGCCTAGCCCTGACCAACAGCCATCGGTTTCAATGTGCCGTCAAGAATGCGATTGACACCCGTGATATCACCAGGTCACATCACGCTCGGCGGCGGCGCTGCGGCGCAGCATGTCGAGCAGGGGGGCGGCGCGCTGGCGCAGGTGTACGGGCTCGGGGCGGTGGTCGATGCCGTCGCCCTCGTGCTCTTCTTCGGCCTGGGCCAGGGCGTGGTCTTCGGCGGCGATGGCTGCCTCGATGGCGGCGATGGCGGTCGGAATCTGCGCCACCGTGACGATGCCGCTGGGCCCCGGATCCTTGCCCATGATCTGCACGAGCTGGCGCCCGTTGGGCTCCAGCATGATCACGTCGGCCGTGGCGCGGGATTTGAATTTGTAGAGCATGGCGGGCGGGCTATTGTGTGGTGTCGGGTGCAAGCATACGCCGCGCACCGCCCCTCCCCGGCATGCATGCATACAGGCTTTGCACCCGCTTCAACAGCTGCGGGCCGTAGAGCAGCAAGGCCAGCGCCGCGCCAATCAAGGGCAGGGCCGCGTACACCCAGCCCGTGAGCCGTTCGCCCCCCAGGGCCACCCCCACCAGCAGCGCCACAGCGGGGTTGACGAAGGAATAGCTCCCCGCCAGTGCGGCCGAGGTGTTTTGCAGCAGCCACAGGTAGGCGTTCAGCGCCACCAGCGTGCCCAGGCCCAGCAGGTACACCCAGGCCATCCAGGAGCGTGCGCTCACATCAGCCAGCGCCCCTACGGGCTCGACCATCAGCGCCACCACCATGCCCATGGCCCCGCCCGTGAGCCACTGCGCGCCCGAGGCCATGGCCGGTGCGGGCAGCGAGAGCTTGCGCGAGGCGTAGGAGCCGATGCTCCAGCACAGCGGCGCGCCAAAGGCCAGCAATGCGCCCAGGCCCGACGCGGAGAAGTCGCCTTCCAGCGCCAGCAGCAAGGCGCCGACCACGCCCAGGGCCAGGCCCACCCAACTGGTGGCGGGCACATGCTCGCCGCCCCAGCGCGTCCACAGCGCCAGCCACATGGGCATGGTGGTGACCACCGTGGCCATGAGGCCCGAGCCAATACCCATCTTCTGCGCAAAGCCGATGCAGTTCATGGCAAGGAAGACCATCAGCCCGCCCACCAGCGCGCTGTGGCACCACTGCGCGGCCGTGGGCAGCGCCTGGCCTTGCGCCAGGGCGATCAGCAGCATCACCACCCCGGCGCACAGGAAGCGGCTGGCGTTCATGAGCAGGGGCGGCATGGTCTCCAGCGCGATGCCCAGGGCAAAGTAGGTGGTGCCCCAAACCACATAGACCAGCAACAACGCGACCGCAACCGCCAAACCACGGGAAGATTGCGCTTGTGCCCTGAAAAATGTCGGCATATCCTTCACCTGACCGAAAAATTGATGGAAACCACTCGGTTTTCGGAATTTTTACCGATTCGAGATAGTTATGCAAGCAAATATTCAGACAGACGAGATGGATGCCAAAATTATTTCGGCATTGGGCGCCGATGGCCGTCGATCGTACGCCGAAGTGGGTGCCGAGGTGGGCCTCTCGACCGCCGCCGTGCACGAGCGCGTCAAGAAGATGCTGGACAAGGGCGTGATCCGGCGCTTCTCCATCAGCGTGGACCCCGAGCGCGTGGGCCTGAACTTCACGGCGTTTGTCGCCATCCGCAACGACGGTGGCATCCACTGCCGCGACGTGGCGCCGCGCCTGCGTGCCATGCCGCAGGTGGAAGAGTTGCACAGCGTGGCGGGCGAGTACGACTTTCTGGCCAAGGTGCGCACCACGCACGCACGCGCGCTCGAAGATGTGATCTACCAGATCAAGGCCATCGAGGGCGTGGCGCGCACCACCAGCACCGTGGTGCTGAACACCGAATTCGAAGACCGGCCGCTGGACCTGGGCTGGATGTCCAAGCTCGACAAGAACGTTTGACCCCCACCATGCCCCCCATCACCATCTTCCACAACCCCCGCTGCGGCACCTCGCGCAACACCCTGGCACTGCTGCGCGAACGCGGCATTGAACCCGAAGTCATCGAATACCTGCACAACCCACCCGACCGCGCCACCCTGCTGGCACTGATCGCCGCCACCGGGCAGCCCGCCATCGACCTCGTGCGGAGCAAGGAAGCGCTGTTTGCCGAACTGGGCCTGGACGCGCCGGGCGTGACCGATGCGCAACTTGTCGATGCCATGCTCGCGCACCCCATCCTGATCAACCGCCCCATCGTGGCCACGCCGCTGGGCACCCGCCTGTGTCGGCCTGCCGAGCAGGTGCTGGAGATACTGCCCCCGCAGGACACCTGATGCAGCGGCGAACACCGGACAACCCATGAGCGAACCCGCGCGGCTCTGGGACACAGCGCGTGCGCGTCTGGCCCGAACGCTGGCCCTGCTCGCCTGCCTGGCGCTGGCAGGCTGCGCCCACATCGAGGGGGCGCTGGGCTACTACTGGCAATCGGTACAAGGCCATGCACGCCTGCTGCAGGCCGCGCGGCCACTGGACGCATGGATTGCCAGCGAGAGCACCCCTGCACCCCTGCGCGCGCGCCTGCAACTGGCGCAGAGGGCGCGCCAGTTTGCCGTGCAGGAACTGGGCCTGCCCGACAACGCCAGCTACCGCCGCTATGCCGACCTGGGCCGCAGCGCCGCGGTGTGGAACGTGGTGGCCGCGCCGCCCTACGCGCTGGAGCTGCACCGCTGGTGCTTTCCCATCACCGGCTGCATTGGCTACCGGGGCTACTTCCAGGAGGCCGATGCCCAGGCGGAGGGCGCACGCCTGGCCGCGCAGGGGCTGGAGGTGGACGTGTACGGCGTGCCCGCCTATTCCACGCTGGGCTACCTGGACTGGGCGGGCGGCGACCCGTTGCTGAACACCTTCATCGGCTGGCCCGAGGGCGAGTTTGTGCGCCTGCTGTTCCACGAACTGGCGCACCAGGTGGTGTATGCGCAGGGCGACACGCTGTTCAACGAATCCTTTGCCACCGCCGTGGAGCGCCTGGGCACCGAGCGCTGGCTGGCCACGCAGGCCCGCCCCGAGGTGCGCCAGGCCTTTGCCGCCAGCGAAGAGCGGCGCCAGGCCTTTCGCGCCCTGACGCGTGCCACGCGAGCACGGCTGGCCGAAATTTATGATCAAAACAAGGCTCCAGCGCAAGACAGGCAAGCGCTGGAAGCTATGAAATCAGTAGCAATGCAGGACTTTCGCGCCCGGTACGCTGCGCTGCGCGAACGCTGGCTGGCCCAGGGCGCGCGCGTGGAGGGCTATGACCGCTGGGTGGCACAGGCCAACAACGCCAGCTTTGCCGCCCAGGCCGCCTACGACGCCTGGGTGCCCGCCTTTGAGGCCTTGTTTGCGCAGCAGGACGGGCGCTGGAACGCGTTTTATGATGCAGTGCGCAGCCTGGCCGCCTTGCCGCAGAGCGAGCGCCATGCGCGCCTGCAGGCCCTGCTGCCACCACCCCACCAAGGAGACTGAACCCATGTCCGTGATCCACATCCACCGCCACCACCACCTGGGCCTGGAGGAAGCCCGCAAGGTCGCCTTCCTGTGGGCGGAGCAGGCCGAGGAGAAGTTCGACATGGAATGCGCCTACGAAGAGGGTGACGATCTCGACACCGTGTACTTCAACCGCGCCGGGGTCAAGGGCACGCTGCAGGTGCAGCACGACCAGTTCGAGTTGCGCGCCGAACTGGGCTTTCTGCTCGGCTCCTTCAAGGGCCGCATCGAGCAGGAAATCACCCAGCAGCTCGACACCCTGCTGCACCCCGCCGAGCCGGGCAAGAAGCACAAGCACGCCGCCAAAAAGAAGAAGGGCTGAACAGCTCAGGGCACAAAGGACAAAGCCCTCCGAAGAGGGCCTTGCGGGGTGCGCGGGCTGCGCGCCGCGCGGGTGTGGCGTCAGCCGCCGACTTACTTGTGGCGTTTGCCAGCGTTCTTCTTGCTGCGCGTGTGCGAGCCACGCTCCAGGCTCACGCGCTGGCCACGGCCAGGGGTGGGCAGCACAACGCCGTTGGGCGTCTTGGGTTGGGGGGTGAACTTGCGGTCGGCTTCGGTAACGATTTTGTTGCCCATGGCGAGGTCTCTGTCGGTCAGGTTGAAAACCCCGTATTAGGCCACAGACGCCCGGCGGGCACTGGCGGGGTGGTTGGCAAGCGGATTCAGCTCAGGGATTCAATCAGGTCGATGTACTGCTGCTTGGCCTCGTCCTGCGCCGTGCCTTTGAGGTTGTTCCAGGCATCCCACTTGGCGCGGCCCACCATGTCGGAAAAGCCGGGCTTCTTCTCGGCGTTGTCGCCTGCGGTGCCCTGCTTGTACAGCGCGTAGATCTTGAGCAGCGTGGCGTTGTCGGGGCGCTCGCTGAGGTTCTTGGAGTTGGCCACGGCGGCTTCGAAGGCGGCGTTCAGGTCGGACATGCAGTGCTCCTTGGGTTGGGGTGGGGTAAGAACGGGGATGCCTTCCCCGGCAGGCGTTGTATCTTACGTTCACACTGCGGCCACAATCGCTGCATTCCTTAGACGACTGCCTCCAATCACCCAACCCAGCCCCTGCTGCCTTCGCCCATGCTGACCCGCCTCTCCAACCGCACGCCTTCTGGCACTGCCACCCACACACCGTCCACGCCCGCTGAAGGCACAACCCCATCCCACGGCCTGCCCTTGCCGGACTTGGCTCTGGACGCCGCCAAGGCCGTGCAAAAGAACGTGCGCCGCGCCGCCACCGGCATGCTGGGCCTGTCGGGCGTGCGCATGAGCAAGGTGGACACCGCCTGGCTGCGCATGGATTCGCCCAGCAACCTGATGATGATCAACGGTGTGTGGACGGTCTCGCCCGGCATCACGCTGGCGGCGCTGCGCGAACGCGTGCAGGAGCGCCTGCTGCAGTACCCGCGCTTTCGCCAGCGCGTGGTGGAAGACCCGGCTGGTGCCACCTGGGTGGACGACCAGCGCTTTGACATCGACGCCCATGTGCAGGCCGCCAAGCTGCCGCGCCGCCGTGGCCAAAGCCCACAGGACGCGCTGCGCCAGTTCGTGGGCGACCTGGCCACCAAGCCGCTGGACCCCAAACGCCCGCTGTGGCATTTCTACCTCGTCGAGGACTTCACCGGCGACGATGGCCTGCCCAGCAGCGCGCTGGTGGTGCGCCTGCACCACTGCATTGCAGACGGCATTGCGCTGATTTCGGTGACCATGTCCATCGTCGATGGCGGCACCGAGCCCCCCAAGCGCCGCAAGAAGGGCCCCGGCGGCGCCGAGGACTGGATTGCCGACACGCTCATCAAGCCCTTCACCGGCATGACCGTGAAGGCCCTGGACCTGGTGGGCGAGAGCGCCGCCAAGTCCCTGCACCTGCTGCTGGACCCGGAAAAGGCCGTACAGCACGGCCTGGCGGGCTCGGCCGATGCCGCGCGCCTGGGTTACCAACTGGTGAGCGACGCGGCATCGCTGGCCCTGATGCCCGACGACTCGCCCACCGGGCTCAAGGGCGTGCCTGGCACGCAAAAGCGTGTGGCCTGGTGCCCGCCGCTGCCGCTCGATGAGGTCAAGGCCATTGGCAAGGCGCTCAACTGCTCGATCAACGACGTGCTGCTGTCCTGCGTGGCCGGGGCCATTGGCAGCTACCTGCGCCACCAGGGCGAAGAAACCGAAGGCAAGGAAATCCGCGCCATGATTCCGGTGAACCTGCGCCCCATCGAGGAGGCCTGGAAGCTGGGCAACCACTTCGGCCTGGTACCGCTGGTGCTGCCGATTGGCATCACCAACCCGGTCGAGCGCGTGTACGAAGTGCGCACCCGCATGGCGGCCCTCAAGGGCAGCACCCAGCCGCTGCTGGCCTTTGGGCTTCTGGCCGTGGCGGGCCTGCTCATCAAGCCCGCGCAGGACGCGCTGCTCAACCTCTTCAGCCGCAAGACCACGGCCGTCATGACCAACGTGCCCGGCCCGCGCGAGCCCATCTACCTGTGCGGATCGCGCGTGACGCAGTGCATGTTCTGGGTACCGCAGTCGGGCAACGTGGGGCTGGGCGTGTCGATCCTGAGCTACGGCGGCGGCGTGCAGTTCGGTGTCATCACCGACACGCAGTTGTGCCCCGAACCGCAGAAGATCATCGACGCCTTCGCGCCCGAATTTGCCGCACTCTCCACCCTCACCCTCATGCTGCCGTGGGGCGAGGAAGACTGAGCCTGCACAACGCGCTGGGCGCCTGCGCGCTGGCCTGCATGTCCCTGGCCGCGCGGGCCGAGGTGCAGGAATCCCACGCGCGGGAGCCCTACCCCGTGCACGCCCGCCCAGAACAGACGCTGCGCGAGGCGTTGAACGCGGCCACACCCATCACCTCGGGCGGCCAACGCTTTCATGGCTACACGCACTGGAACGTGCGCTGGAACTTCTGGTGGCAGCAGGACACTGCAGGCCGATGCCGCATCACACGCGTGAGCACCCGGCTGCAGTCGCGCATCCAGATGCCCGAGCTGGCCACGGGTACGGCGGCGCAGACGGCGGCCTTTGCGCGCTACCACACCGCGCTGTACCAACACGAGCTGGGCCATGTGGAGTTTGGCCGCAAGGCCGCGCAGGCCATCGACCGCGGCATTGCCGCCCTGCCCCCCGCCCCCGATTGCCCCACGCTGGAGCAGCAAGCCAACGCCCTGGGCCAGCGCCTGCTGGCCGAACAGGCGCAGCAGGAGCGCGACTACGACCAACGCACCCGCCACGGCGCCACCCAGGGCGCATTACTCACTGATTAGTTGCTATTATTTTGATAGCTTCAAGCGCATGAAAGACGGACGCCAGAAGCCAAAATGACTCAAGAACCAAGCCCCTGCACCGCCTGAAACAAGGCCTGGCGTGCCTGGGCAATGACCTGGCCTTTCCAGGTGTCCGTGTCGGTGTAGAAGGCGTTGCGCATGCGCGCCTTGATCTGCGCGGCCAGCGCGGCATCGGCCTCGGGGTGAAGCTGCAGCCACTGTTCGGCGCGCAGGGCCTCGATCACTTCCATGACGGGCACGGTGCCGTACTCCAGCGCAATGCCGGTGAACTCGGCCTGTGGGCATTCGTCGTAAATGGCGTTCCACATCAGGCCGGTCAGGAAGGCCGAGGTGGAGGAGCCGTCGTAGATCGAGGTCACCGGCGTGCTGCCGCCGCCGTCCCACCAGCGGCGGGCACGCGCCACGGCACTGGCGTCGTCGCGGCCCGCGTAGATGCGCTCGCCATGGCCACTGGGGCCCAGGCCGGTGTGCAGGTCGATCCAGCCGATGCGCCGCGCTGCGCCACCGTGCGCTCGCAGCACCTGGCGCAGGGTGCGGTGGCTCCAGGTGGGTTCGGTGCCGCCAAAGAACAGGCCCTGCGGGTAGGCATGCTGGCCGCGCGAGATGGCGGCCTGCCAGGCCGACTCGCCGTGCGTGGCCAGGTACTGCTGCACGGCCGCCTGGTTGGCCGCGCCCGGCGGCCAGGCGTCGGGGATGACAAGGTGCGCAATGGCGGCGTAGTCCGTGTTGACGGGCAGGGGCTGGCCGAAGTCCTGGAAGTTGCGGTTGAGGTCCACGTTTTCGTGCGTGACCCGGCGCAGGTGCGAGAAGCCATAGGGGTTGAGCGCATGCAGGTAGAGCACGGCCACGCCCTGCGCATGCGCCGCCGCGCGCCAATCAGCGTCATGCAGCGCGTACACCTGCACGCCGCTGCCGCAAAAGCCCTCCACGCCATGGCAGGCACTGCTGACGATCAGCAGCTTGTCGGCATCCGGCGGGCCATCACGCGCCACGTCCAATGCCAGCGCTTCGCCCTCGCTGCCGGGCAGCGGGTGCGGGTGCGACTGCAGCGGCAGGCCCGCCGTGGCAGCGGCCTCCAGAAAGCGCGCCCTGGCCTGTGCGTAGTTGGACGCAAAGGCCTGTACCACGCCCACTGCGCTCATGCCGCACCTCGGGGCTGGGCCAGCCATTGCTGCGCCAGGCGCACCCAGTAGGTGGCGCCCAGCGGGATCAGTGCGTCGTTGAAGTCGTAGCTGGGGTTGTGCAGCGTGCACGGGCCGCCGCCGTGGCCCAGCACGCGGTGGTCGCCGTCGCCGTTGGCAATGAAGCAGTACGCGCCCGGCTTGGCCTGCAGCATGTAGGCAAAGTCTTCGGCGCCCATGGTGGGCTCCTGCGCCACCACCTTGTCGGCACCGACGATGCCCTCCATCACGCTGCGGGCAAAAGCGGCTTCTGCAGCGCTGTTGATGGTGGGCGGGTAGTTGCGCTGGAAGTGGAATTCACACTGCGCCTCGTGCGCGGCGCAGGTGTGCTCGGCTACCTGCTGCATGCGCCGCTCGATCAGGTCCAGCGCCTCCAGCGAGAAGGTGCGCACCGTGCCCTGCAGCTCGCAACTGTCGGGCACCACGTTGGTGGCCTCGCCCGCGTGCACCATGGTGACCGAGATCACCCCGGCATCCACCGGCTTCTTGTTGCGGCTCACGATGGTCTGAAAGCCCAGCACCATCTGGCAGGCAGTGGTGACCGGGTCGATGGTGGTGTGCGGCAGGGCCGCGTGGCCACCCTTGCCGCGCACCACGATGCGGAACTCGTTGGACGAACCCATCACCGGCCCCGGACTCACGGCAAAGGTGCCCGCGGGCATGCCGGGCCAGTTGTGCATGCCGAACACGGCCTCCATGGGGAAGCGCTCGAACAGGCCGTCCTTGATCATCTCGCGCGCGCCGCCGCCGCCCTCCTCGGCGGGCTGGAAGATCAGGTACACGGTGCCGTCAAAGTCGCGGTGCTGCGCCAAGTGCTGCGCAGCGGCCAGCAGCATGGCGGTGTGGCCGTCGTGGCCGCAGGCGTGCATCTTGCCCGCGTGCTGGCTGGCGTGGGCAAAGGTGTTGAATTCCTGCATGGGCAGAGCGTCCATGTCGGCGCGCAGGCCGATGGCACGCCCACACGCGCCGCCGTCGCGCCCGTGCACGATGCCTACCACCCCGGTGGTGCCCATGCCCCGGTGGATGGGGATGCCCCATTCGGTGAGTTTGGCGGCCACCAGGTCGGCGGTGCGCTGCTCTTCAAAGCACAGTTCGGGGTGGGCATGGATGTCGCGGCGCAGCGCGGCCATGGCGTCGGCCTGTGCGGCAATGGTGTCTATGACTTTCATGGCGAAGTCCTGTGTTGTCTTCCTTGGAAGCCACAGTCTATCGCCGGTGCAGGCAGCGCGCAGCCTCGGGCTTGATTACCATCACGCCATGCTCCACGAAGACCCATCCCGCACTGCCCTGCGCCAGGTGCGCGGCGCCTGTCCGCACGACTGCCCCGACACCTGCGCCCTGCTCACCACCGTGGAGAACGGCGTGGCCACGCGCGTGCAGGGCAACCCGGCGCATCCGCAGACCGGCGGCGTGCTCTGCGCCAAGGTCTCCAAATACCCCGAGCGCACCTACCACGCCGAGCGCATCCTCACGCCGCTCAAGCGCAGCGGCCCCAAGGGCAGCGGGCAGTTCACGCCCGTGGGCTGGGACGAGGCGCTGGCGGACATCGCCGCGCGCCTGGAGGCGATCGCCGCGCGCGACCCGCAGGCCATCCTGCCCTACAGCTACGCCGGCACCATGGGCCTGGTGCAGGGCGAAAGCATGGACCGGCGCTTCTTCCACCGCCTGGGCGCCTCGTTCCTGGACCGCACCATCTGCGCCACCGCCGGCGGCGAGGGCCTGGTGCACACGCTGGGCGGCAAGGTGGGCATGAAGGTGGAGTTCTTTGCCGAATCCAAGCTCATCCTCATCTGGGGCAGCAACTCGATTGGCAGCAACCTGCATTTCTGGCGTATCGCGCAACAGGCCAAGCGCGACGGCGCCAAGCTCGTGTGCATCGATCCACGCAAGAGCGAAACCGCCGAGAAATGCCACGAGCACATCCAGCTCCTGCCCGGCACCGACGCGGCGCTGGCACTGGCGCTGATGCACGAACTCATCGCCCACGGCTGGCTTCATCATGACTACATCGCGCGCCACACCGTGGGCTGGGAAAAACTGCGCGAGCGTGCCCTGCAATGGCCGCCCGAGCGCGCGGCGCAGGTGTGCGGCATTCCGGTGGAGCAGATCCGCCAGCTCGCGCGCGACTACGGCACCACGCAGCCCGCCGCCATCCGTCTGAACTACGGCATGCAGCGCGTGCATGGCGGCGCCAACGCGGTGCGCGCCGTGGCCTGCCTGCCCGCGCTCACGGGCGCCTGGCGGCACCGCGCGGGCGGCGTGCTGCTGTCCAGCTCGGGCCGCTTCCCGGTGGACCGCACCGCACTGCAGCGCCCCGACCTGCTGGCAGGCCGCAGCCCGCGCACCATCAACATGGTGACGATTGGCGACGACCTGTTGCGCGAATCCTCGCCCGCCTTCGGCCCGAAGATCGAGGCCCTGGTGGTTTACAACAGCAACCCCGTGGCCGTGGCGCCCGAATCGGGCAAGGTGGTGCAGGGCTTCGCGCGCGAGGACCTGTTCACCGTGGTGCTGGAGCATTTCCAGACCGACACCGCCGACTACGCCGACTACCTCCTGCCCGCCACCACCCAGCTCGAACACTGGGACGTGCACCTGGCCTACGGCCACACCGACGTGCTGCTCAACCGCCCCGCCCTTGCGCCCCAGGGCCAGGCGCGCAGCAATGCGCGGATCTTCCGCGACCTGGCCGCGCGCATGGGCTTTGCCGAGCCCTGCTTTGCCGAGAGCGACGAGCAGCTCTGCCGCCAGGCCTATGGCAGCGCCGTGGACTTCGACCTGCTGCTGGAACAGGGCTTTGCCTCCCTGCCCATGCCCGATGCGCCGTTTGCCGAAGGCGGCTTTCCCACGCCCTCAGGAAAGTGTGAATTCTTCAGCCAGCGCCTGGCCGACCAGGGCCTGGACGGCCTGCCCGACTACCTGCCCAACCACGAGGCCGCGGGCGGCTCGGCACCGTACCCGCTGGCCATGATCTCGCCGCCGGCGCGCAACTTTTTGAACTCCAGCTTCGTGAACCTGCAAAGCCTGCGCGACATCGAGGGCCGCCCGCTGCTGGAGATGCACCCGCAGGACGCGGCCGCGCGCAGCATCGAGGACGGCAGCGTGGTGCGCGTGTTCAACGGCCGCGGCAGCTACCGCTGCCACGCCCATGTGAGCGAGCGCGCCCGGCCCGGCGTGGTCAACGGCCTGGGCATCTGGTGGCGCAAGCTCGGGTTGGACGGCCACAACGTCAACCAGCTCACCAGCCAGGCGCTGACCGACCTGGGGCGCGGGCCGACGTTTTATGACTGCCTGGTGGAAGTGGAAGCAGCGGGCGCCTGATGCTATTGTTTCGATAGCTATCCGCGCTTTACCACAGGGCGCCAGAAGCCCATTGGGCTTCTAGCCATCAACGCTCGGTCACCACACTCTGCTCAATCGCGCCGCACAGGCTCAGCCCGTCGCGGCCCTTCATGTCGATGCGCAGGGTGTCGCCCGATTGCAGCCAGGGGCTCAGGGTCTTGGCGCCCTGCAGGGTTTCGATCCAGCGCTTTTCTGCCAGACAGCCCACACCGCGGGGCCAGTCGCGGCGGCCCTGGGCGTCCTGCACGGGCGGGTTGCTGACGGGGCCTGCCAGCAGGATGCTGCCCGCACGCAGTGCGCGTGTGCGGCAGGCCTGGGCGATGAGCTGGCCGAAGTGCAAGCCCATGTCCGGCCCGGCCTCGCACAGGCCCAGCTTGCGGCCGTTGAGGGCGGTTTGCACCGTCAGGTGCACGCGGCCCTGCGCCCAGGCGGTGCCCAGTTCGTCCGGCGTGACGGCCACCGGGCTGAAGGCAGTGGCCGGGCGGCTGAGCAGCGGGCCCTTGCCGCGCTCACGCTCCAGCGCTTGCGGGCCACGCAGCACCACGGCGCTGGCCAGCATCAGCAGGCGCACGCCCTCCAGCGCCTGCTCGGCCGTGCTGGCGCGCGCCACGTCGCCGGTCACCACGGCCAGTGTGGCAGCGGCGTCGATGTCCATGGCGGCACTCTCGACCACGATGTCCTCGCAGGGCCCTTGCAACGCATCGCTGGCCAGTTGCTCCAGCAGCGGCTCTTGCGTGCTGGCGCCCTGCACGCTGGCAGCGCCCGCCTCCTGCGCCAGCTGGGCATGGTGCGGGTAGGCCGATGCCTGCAGGCACTGGTAGGCGCGCGGCAGCGGTGCCAGGCAGTGCTGGGGGTCGAAGGGGAAAGCGTGGCGCGCCCGACCGGCGTTGAGGCTGTCGTACAGGTCCTGCAACTGGGGCGAGAGGTAGCCCCAGTCGTCCAGCACCTGCTGCAGGCGGTGGGCAATGCCGGTGGCGTAGTGGGCACTGCCCAGGTCGCGCGAAACAACCACCAACTGGCCGTCGCGGGAGCCGTCCTTGAGGGTGGCGAGTTTCATGGTGCGGTGTAGAGGGTGAAGCGCGGGCGATTCTATTGCAGCCGCACCGGGGAGACGGCCGTGTGAGGTACGCTCGGGGGTTCCATGATTCCGCGCCGTGCCCTGCTCTTGCTGACCGCTGCCGTCCTGGGCCTGCACGCGCTGGTGCTGGGGCTGGCGGCGCATTCGGGGCTGCCTGCGGCGGTCAGTCCCGCGCCGGTGGTGTTCCATACGCGCACGGTGGTGCCTGCCGCGCCTGCGGCGGTGGCAGCCACGGCCGCCCCCCCTGCCGCCCCAGCCCCCGCCCAACCACGCCCTGCGGCGCAGCGCAAGCCACGCCCCAGCAAGACTGCACCCCCACCGACGGAAACAGGTCTGTCCGACCCTCCACCCGCGGTGGATGTGGCGACGGCACCCGCCCCCACGGCCAGTGCGCCGGACGACACCGCATCGCAGCCCTTGCCCCAGGCCGTGGAAACTGTGGCTTCTGCCCCCGACGTGCCGCCCGCCCCCACCCCGCTGGCCGCGGCATCGGACAGCCACGCACCCGCACCCCCACCCGGCATTGCCGTGCTGGCCCCTGGGGGAGCGCCCGACGGTGCAGGCGCGCCGCAGGTGCCGGTGCGCCTCCCGCCCCCGGCGCGGCTGGACTTTGAGGTGCAGGGCCAGGCCAAGCGCCTGCAGTACAGCGCCAGCGCCGAGCTGGTCTGGCAGCACGACGGCCAGCAGTACCAGGCGCGGCAGGAAATCCGCGTGCTGTTCCTGGGTTCGCGCGCGCAGACCAGTGTGGGCGAGATCACCCCGCTGGGCCTACAGCCCCGGCGCTTTGGCGACCGCTCGCGCAGCGAAAAGGCGGCGCATTTCGACTTTGCCCAGGGCCAGGTGACCTTCAGCGCCAACAACCCGGCGGCACGCATTGCACCGGGCGCGCAGGACCGGCTCAGCGTGTTCTTGCAGCTCAGCGCCATGCTGGCCGCCGCGCCACAGGCCTACCCTGCGGGCACGCGCATCCAGGTGCCCACGGTGAGCTCGCGTGCCGCCGATCTGTGGACCTTCACCATTGGGGACACGGAAACGCTGGACCTGCCGCTGGGCCCGGTGCGTGCCGTGGCGCTGGAGCGCCTGCCGGTGCGCGACTACGACCAGAAGGCCCAGGTCTGGCTGGCCCCGGAGATGGACTACCTGCCCGTGCGTATCCGCATCACCCAGACCAACGGCGACTATGCCGAGCTGAACCTGCGCAGCCGCGCGGCCCCCTGAAATACCACGGCCAGCGTGCACGCCGGTACAGTTCGTGGAATACTGGCAGCGCAGGCTCTTGAACTTTGGCGTCTGCACAGCCATCTCATCCAGGAACGCCAATCAGGGAGAAATCACATGCACATGCTCTACGATTCGGATTCCTTCGTGGTGGTCCACATGCTGGCCGACACGGGCCTGTCCGTAGCGGGCAACGACACCACGCCCCCCGAGCCCCAGCTCGTGCGCCACGGCTTCGAGATCGTGGACAAGCGCAGCGGCAAGGAGGTCTATCTGGACGGCTCCTGGGCCGAGATGTTCCAGCAGCAGATCCAGGCCTGGCAGCGCGAGGCCCCCACCCAGGAGGAGGTGGAGGACACCCTGGACCGCTACACCGGGCTGGCGCAGAACCCGGTGGTGGTGCACTGAGCACCCTATTAGCTATTTTGGCCTCCAGCGCCCGTCCACAGGGCGCCAATAGCTATTAAATTTATAGCATTCAGTATGTCGCGCTGCGGCGGCGGCGCATGTCTTGGCCCATGTCCGCCAGCGCCTGCGGGGTGAGCAGCGCGCGGGCGGCGGGGTACACCAGGTCTTCCTCGGTGCGGATATGGGCGCCATAGCCGCTGGCAAAGCGCTCGAACAGGGCTTCGTCGTCGGGGGTGAAGGCGTCGGTCTGGCCCTGCGCCAGGGCCTGCAGGCGCTCACGCGCCGCCTGCCAGTGGGTGTGCATGGCCTGGTGGTCGTCCTGCAGTTGTTGCACGGCGGCGCGCACTTCGGGGGTGCCGTTGTCCAGCAGGGGCGGGAAGACGTGCATCTCCTCGTCCTCATGGTGCAGCGGCGCGGCGATGTCGAAGTAGCGCAGCACATCGCGCGCGGCCTGGCGCGCCGAGTCGTCGCAACCATCGGTGTGCAGGTAGGCGGTCAGCCGGTCCAGCAGGCCCAGGGTGCGCTGCACGCGCTCGTGGCAGGCTTCGAGCATTTCGAACGGCGTGTCAAAGCCCACGGCGGGGGCGCCAAAGCCGGGCAAGGGGGTGCGCTGTGCGGCCATGGCGTCACCCGAAATGCACCGGCTCGCCCTGCCGGTTGAAGGGGATGAAGGACCCCAGCATGCCCTGCTTGATGGCTTCGACCATGTGCTGCAGGGGCTTCTCGGCCTCTTCGCTGGTGGGCACGTGGTTCAGCGTGCCGGACATGGCCGCCACAAAGACGATCACCCATTCCTGGCCGAACTGCTGCGACTCCTGCGCCAGGGCGTCGAAGCTGGCGATCTCGGCAGGCAGCTTGTCCACACACATGCGCGGCACCAGCGCGCCGCCGTGGCCCGCCGCAAAGGCCGTGCGCTGCTCGGCGGTGGCATCGTCGGGCAACTCGACACCGGTGAACACGAACAGCAGGCGCTGGGGTTCGGGTTGGGCATGCGCGGCGCGCAGCAGGTCGTCAAAGCAGGTGATTTCCATGGTGGGGTTCCGTGGTGGGGTTCCGTGGTGGGGTTCCGTGGTGGGGTTCCGTGGTGGGGTTCCGTGGTGGGGTTCCGTGGTGGGGTGGTGGTCAGGGGGCCTTGGGTGGCTCCAATGTTTGAAGAAAAGCGTCGGTCTGCGGGCGCACCCGCGTGCCCTTGCGTGCCAGCACGGTGCCCAGGCTCACACAGCACAGCGCGTGCTCCTGCGGGCCCAGGCCCAGCAGGCTGCGCAGGGCGGTCGATGGCATCGCCTTGCCGCTGGTGAGCGCCGAGCCAAAGCCCAGCGCCGTAGCCATGAGCAGCACATTCTGCACGGCGCAGCCCGCGCTGAGGATGCGCTCGTGCAGGCCAATGTCGGCGTCGCCCTTGGCGCCATCGACCACCAGCACCAGCAGCTCGGGGGCGCGGAAGGCTTTTTCGCGCGCTTGCGCGCACTGCTCGGGACTGGCCTGCGGGTCGCGCTCCTGCAGGGCGGCGGCAAAAGCCTCGGCCAGCAGGGGGCGCTGCGCGGGCAGCACACGCACCAGGCGCCAGGGCAGCAGTTGGCCGTGGTCCGGCGCATGTGCAGCCGCGCCCACGATGGTGTGCAGCTGCGCTTCGTCCGGCCCGGGCGCACCCAGGCGCTTGGGCAGCACCGTCTGGCGCGCCTGCATCAGCGTCGCGGCCATTGCGGGCAGTTCCGCAGGGATGAGGGATGTGGTGGTGGATTCCATGCGCAGAAGCCGTTTTCAGCCCGGTCGGCCATCGGGCCGCAATCGGCCATACCAGGAGCCCAGGCGCAGGCCCCACGCAGCCACCACGGCGGCCCACAGCAGCGCAGCGCCCAGCAGCAGCGCCGTGGACAGGCGCCCAGGCACGCTGGCCGCCATGCGCAGCAGTGTGGCCAGTTGCAGCAGCCAGAACAAGGACCAGGCCACCGCGTCGGCCACCTGGGCGCGGCCGCTGTGTCCGCAGGACACGCGTGTGACCATGGCCAGCATCAACGAACCCAGGCAACCCATGGTGAGCGCGTGCAGCGCGCCCAGGCCCAGTGGGGGCATGCCCTCGATCAACACCAGGCCGCGTGCCAGTCCGGCCAGCACCAGGGCCACGCCCAGCCACAGAAAGCCGATGTGCAGCATGGCCATCATGCGGTTGCGCAGGCTCTGGGTCAGGCTCCACAGGCGCGCAATCCACAACAGCGCGCCACCTGCGCCGAGTTGCCACAGCGCGTGCGCCCATTGCATGGCGCTGTGACTGCCAGGCACCCAGGCCTCAAGCCACAGGGCAAGCACCTCGCCCACGGCAGCGCCCCACATCAGCCACAGCAGCCAGAAGGCGAAGCGCCCTTCGATGAAGGGCATGGCGTGCGAGGTGAAGAACGGAATCATGCGGTGCGCCGCAGTGACGAACACCACCACCATGCAGCCCCACAGCGCCGACAGCACGCAGGTGCGCGCCACATCCCAGGCCTGCAGCTCCGTCGCCGCCAGCAAGCCCCACAGGCACAGCAGGCCCCAGCCCAGGGCCAGGCCCACAGCACGCGGGTGCAATTGGTCGGCCTCGCGGCTGCGCAGCACCATGCGCCAGAAGTGGGCCAGCATCCAGGTCAGCCCGACGACCGCCAACAACACCCCGCCCAGGGCCAGGGTTGCGCTGGCCAGGGCACCGGCCAGCCACAGCAGCCAGCCCAGCGCCTGCAGCAGCAGCGCGGGGCGCAGCGCGGCCAGCGGTGGCGGCTCCACGCGCAACCATTTGGGCGCGGCGGTGAACAGGAAACCCGCAAAGAACAGGGGCATGAAGCCGTACACCATGGCGGCTGCGTGCGCCACCGAAGGGGGCAGCGCCGCAGGCAGGGCGGGCAGCAGACCGGCCTGCGCAGCCTGCACCAGCGCCCACCAGGCGCCAGAAGCCACCAGCAGCACCATGGCCAGGAAGAACCCCAGCCGGTACGGTGCCAGCATCAGGTAACGCGGGCGCCAGCGGCGGTCCAGCCGCGCCAGCGCCTCGGGGGTCGGTTTGCCGCCTACCGGCCCCAGGGGCTGGAGGGGGCGCTCCTTGTCACCCACAGCTTCCCATGTGCCCGCACTGGGTGCAGAGGTCGCAGCCATCCTTGCGGATCATGGCGTGCGCGCCGCACTCGGGGCACTTCTTGCCGGCGAGCACCGGCATCTGGTTGCCCTGGGCTGCCGTGGCTGCGCCGCCGTCGTGCTCAATGGCGCTGTGCTGCTGGCGCGCGCGGCGGGCCAGGATGTTCTGAATGGCGTAGGCAATGGCGGCGACTTCGGAGTCGTGCCACTTGGGCACGTGGGTGCCGTCGCTCTTCTGGTAGGTGCCCAGGCGCACCGGGCCACGGTCCCAGGCGACCTTGCGCATGTCGGACAGGGCGCGCTCCAGGAAGCCGCCGCGTGCCGCCAGCGACAGCAGACGCATGCTGGACGTGACCCACTGCTGCGACTCGCCGCTTTGGCCCACGGGCATGAAAAACTCGATGGCGCGATCCACCGTGCCCGTGCCCTCGGCGTTGGGCACCGGCAGGAAGGAGACGATGAGGTACAGGCGCTTCTGGCCTTCCTGCGTCCAGTACTCGACCTTCTCGGCCACGGCCGACAGGGCGCCGCTGGGGCGGCTTTCGATCACGGTGCGCATCGGATCCACAGGGGCCGACTCAGGCACGGCCGCTTCGCTTTGTGCAGGCGCAGGCGCGGCGGCGTGGGTCTCCAGCACCGCACCCAGGATGTTGTTGGGCCGGTAGGTGGCCAGGCCCTTGAGGCGCGCGCGCCAGGCCTGCAGGTACAGACCCTTGAAGTCGTCGTAGGGATAGTCGGCCGGGATGTTCACGGTCTTGGAGATGGCCGTGTCCACGTAGGGCTGCACCACCTCCATCATGGCGATGTGGTCCTGTGCGGACATTTCCAGCGCCGAGACAAAGTACTCGGGCAGCTTGTCCACGTCGCCGCCCAGCTCGCGGTACAGGCGCCAGGAATGGTCTTCCACGGCGTACTCGGCCATGCTGCCGTCGGCCTCGCGCTTGCGGCGCTTGTACATCCAGGAGAACGGCGGCTCGATTCCGTTGGAGGCGTTGTCGGCAAAGGCCAGGCTGACCGTGCCCGTGGGCGCGATGGACAGCAGGTGGCTGTTGCGAATGCCATGCGTGCGGATCTTCTTCTTGATGTCGGCAGGCAGGCGGCTGGCGAAAGTGCCTTCCTTGAGGTAGCCGTCGGCGTCGAACTGGGGGAAGGCACCCTTCTCGCGCGCCAGCTCGACCGATGCGGAGTACGCCGCATCGCGCATGCCCTCGGCAATGCGCTTGGCCATGGCGCGGCCCTCGTCGCTGTCGTAGCGCAGGCACATCATGGCCAGGGTGTTGCCCATGCCGGTAAAGCCCACACCGATACGGCGCTTGGCCTTGGCCTCGGCGTCCTGCTGGGCCAGGGGCCAGAAGGTGACGTCGAGCACGTTGTCCAGCGCACGCACCTGGATGGCCACCGACTTGGCGAAGGCCTCGAAGTCGAACACCGGCACGCCATCAAAACCAAAGGGGTTGCGCACGAAGCGCGTGAGGATGATGGGCCCCAGATCGCAGCAGCCATAGGACGGCAGCGGCTGCTCGCCACACGGGTTGGTGGCCGAAATGGTTTCGCAGTAGTTGAGGTTGTTGTCGCGGTTGATGTGGTCCAGGAACAGGATGCCCGGCTCGGCAAAGTCGTAGGTGGACTTCATGATGGTGTCCCACAGCGCGCGCGCGGGCAGGCACTGGTAGACCCACAGGCCGTCGTCACGCTGGTAGGCGCCCTGCTCCATCACGGTGGTGCCCGGCTTGGCGCGGTGCACCAGCTCCCAGGGCTGGTCGTCCAGCACAGCCTGGATGAAGGCGTCGCTCACGCCCACGGACACGTTGAAATTGTTCCAGCGGCCCGGCGTGCGCTTGGCGGTGATGAAGTCCAGCACATCGGGGTGGTCGATGCGCAGCACGCCCATCTGCGCGCCACGGCGGGCGCCCGCGCTCTCCACCGTGGAGCACGATTGGTCAAAGACGTTGATATAGCTGCATGGCCCCGAGGCCATGGAGTGCGTACCCTTGACCTCGGCGCCGCGCGGGCGGATGCGCGAGAAGTCATAGCCCACACCGCCACCACGGCGCATGGTTTCGGCGGCCTCGCGCAGGGCTTCGTAGATGCCGGGGAACCCCTCGTCGTCCACGCCCTGGATGCAGTCGCCCACGGGCTGGACGAAGCAGTTGATCAGCGTGGCCTGAATATCGGTGCCTGCGGCACTCATGATGCGGCCCGCGCCGATGGCGCCAGCGTGCAGGTTGGCCAGGAACAGGGCTTCGTATTTTTCCTGGTCGGCCGGTTTTTCCACCGATGCCAGGGCGCGCGCCACGCGCCTGAACAGATCCTCGGCACTGGTTTCACCCGCCTTGAGGTATTTTTCCTTCAGCACATCGAGGCTGATGGGCTGCGTGGCCGTCACATCCTGTGCGCGGCCCAGGTTTTCTCGCTTCATGGTGTGGGTTTCCGTAGGTGGTGCTTGGCGGAGGATCCCGGTGGCCGTCTGGCCCGGGAAAACGACGCCGCCCAGGAATCTGGGCGGCTCAAGGGTGGCAGTTTAGCGACTTGGAACCATCAGGTTTTGCGGGTTTTCCTGCGCTCCCCCGGCAAGCCGCGCCAAGGCTTGCTTCAGGCGATTGTAATATTTTGTTACCGCCTCGATGACCCAACGCAAGGCCGGGTTTTACGCATCGACCAGCACCTGCCCGTCGTGTTCGACGTAGGGGTGGTAGGGCCCCGTGCCGCTGGAGGTGGCACGCGACGCGGGCACAAAGTCACCAGTACGTACATCGAACACATGGACTTCACCGTCCTCGATCACATAGTGCCAGCCGTGCAGGGTGATGCTGCCCTCCTCGACACGCCGACGCACCATGGGGTAGTCCATGAGACGCTCCAATTGCAGCACCACGGCGCGCTGCTCGGTGCGGCGCAGGGCTTCGGGCCCAGGCACCACCGGCAGCGCCGCCTCGCGACCCAGATCCAGCCAACGCCGCAGGTTTTGCGCCTCGGCCGGCACTTCGCCGTACAACGTCTTGATGGCGCCGCAGTGGCTGTGGCCGCAGACGACGATGCGGCTCACCTGCAGGCTGAGCACCGCAAACTCGATGGCCGCAGCGGTTCCGTGCAGACCATGGGAGCCGTCGTAAGGCGGCACAAAGGCGCCCACGTTGCGCACGATGAACAGCTCGCCAGGCCCCGCCCCCGTCAGCAGGTAGGGGACAAGGCGCGAGTCCGAACAGCCAATGAACAAGGTGGTCGGGTGCTGCCCGTCCTCCACCAGGGTCTTGAACTGTTCCCGGTACTGCGGGAACGCATCCTCGTTGAAGCGGCGCAGGCGCGCCAGCAGCTCGTCGTCGGGCATGGCCGAAACCTTGGCCGGTGCGCTATTGCACCAGCGGTGTCTCGGCGCCTTCGATGTCCACGCCCTCCAGCACGGCAGCGCCTGCCAGCAGTTGCAGGTACTGGCGCAGGGCGTTGGTCCAGGTCTGCTGGCGCAGCGTCAGCGCCACCGCTCCCCGCACCTGCTCAAAGCTGGGCTGCTGGCCCGTCTCGCGCTCCAGCACCTCCACCACATGCAGTCCAAAGCGGCTGTGCACCAGGCGCGAGAGCACGCCGATCTCGGCCCCGCCGAAGACTTCACGCGCAAACTCCGGGGCGCAGTCCGCCCGCGTGAGCCAACCGAGTTCGCCGCCCTCGCTGCCGCTGGGGCAGTTGGACCATTTGGCCGCTGCCGCACGGAAGGTCTCGCCGCCGTCGTTGGCGCAGCGCAGTTCCAGCAGCAGGGCTTCGGCGCGCAGGCGCAGCTGCTTGACATCCACGCCCGGCGTGACGGCAAACAGCACATGGCGCATGCGCGCACGTTCACCCTGCATGTACTGCGAGGGATGGGCCTCATGGTAGCGGCGGCAGGCCTCGTCCGAGGGTTCGGGCACTTGCAGCTCGCGCTCCAGCAGTTGTTCGATGGCGGCTGCAGCGGCGGCACTCGTGGAGCCATCGGTACAGGGCGCATCATCTGCCGACAGCAAACCTGCCTGCTGCGCCTCCTGGCGCAGCAGCTCGGTGCAAGCCCGCTGACGCAGGCTCTGCTCATCCAGCACATCACCTGCGGCATGCAACGCCACACCATTGACCCGGGCCACCGGGCCTTGCGGCTGCGGCGCTGCCAGGGCAGCAGGCGCCGCTACGCTGGCAGCCAGGGTTTCAAACTGTGCCTGCTGCTCGGGTGTCAGCAACTTGGCGGGCTCCGGGGTGCCCGCGCAACCGCAGCCACCGCTTCCACATCCACTCATGGGGTTCTCCTTGTTGGCGTGCAGGTTTCAGTGCTGGGGACGACCGCCGGGCTGGTTGTGGCCAGCGGGCAAGTTCAGGCGGCGGGCGCGCACCAGCTGGTAGGGACGCAGCACATAGGCCAGCGTGCCAAAACCGCTCCACACGTGCACCAGTCGGGTGAACGGGAAGATCAGGAACACGCTCATGCCCAGGAACATGTGCATCTTGAAGATCCAGCCGGCCTCGGCCAGCAGCTCCACGGCGCCGGAGCGGAAGGTCACGATGCGCTGGCCCCATTCGGCCAGTTTCATCATCATGGAGCCGTCCAGGTGCTGGGCCGACAGGGGGATGGTGGCCAGGCCCAGCGCAAGCTGGATCCACAGCAGCCACAGCAGCACGATGTCGCTGGTCTTGGACGTGGCGCGGATGCGGGGATCCGTCAGGCGGCGGTGCAGCAGCAGCGACAGGCCGATGATGCCCATCACGCCAGCGACGCCGCCCACGACCATGGCCATGATCTGCTTGGCGCCCGCACTCATGAAGTGTTCATAGAGTGCGTGGGGAGTGAGCATGCCCACAAAGTGGCCAAAGAAGAGCACCAGCACACCGGTGTGGAACAGGTTGCTGCCCCAGCGCAGGCTGCCCGTGCGCAGGAGTTGGGACGAATCGCTCTTCCAGGTGTACTGGTCGCGATCGAAGCGCACCAGGCTGCCGATGAAGAAAACGGCCAGGCAAATATAGGGATAGATGCCGAACAGCAGGGTATCAAGCCAGGCGGTCATACGGAGGCTCCTTGGGATGCACGGGGATTACGGACAAAATGCAACGGCTGCGGTTGCCCAGGCTTGGCCTGGCCGCGGTTGCTGCAACCATCGAAAGCGGCGGGTTCGTCCCAAGACTCATCGATCTCGGGCTCGGGAGCCACGGGCACGGACTGCGCCTGCTGGCCGGAGACTTCCAGAATGGCGGCCACCACACTGGCATACGGCGTGCCCCGCGCCAGCAGGGCGCTGAACAGCGCATTGAGGATGTGCGCCATCTCACCCAGAAAGCTGCGCGCCACTTCGGGGGGCTGCGTGGAGGCAAACTCCAGCACCACCGGCAGATGGTCGGGCAGCTCGCTGGCACTGAAGTGCAGGCCTGCGCGCTCGTAGGTCTTCATGAGGTCGATGAGGGCGGGCCCCCGGTCGCGCGAATCGCCGTGCACATGCTCGAACAGGTGCAACGAGGTCGAGCGCCCACGGTCAAATGTCTCGACATAGCGCGCTTCGACCTCGATCGGATCGCTCAGCGCCAGTTGGCGGCACAGGGCCTGCAGCTCGGCCAGGCGCTCGGGGCGCAGCACCTGCTCGCTCTCCAGGGCCTCGGCCAACTGGGGCAGCACCGCGCGCAGTGTCGCGTCGGGGTAGCCCAGCAGGGCCGCCAACGCTCGCAGCGTCAGGCGCAGGGTCGGTGTTTTCTTGGAAAACATGGCGCGTCCTTACAGCGTGGCCTTGATCGGAATCGTGCGCGGCTTCTTGCCACCGAACAGGCTCACGTCCGAAGCGCCGTCCGAGCACCCGTTGCCAAAGCTGAAGCCGCAGCCACCGCGCAGATCGAAGGCGTTCTCGGCGTACTCGCGGTGGGTGGACGGGATCACGAAGCGATCCTCATAGTTGGCAATGGCCATAGTCTGGTACATGTCCTCGGCCTCGTGCTGGGTGATGCCCGCCTGCTTGAGCACATGCAGGTTCTGGCGCTGCTCCACATGCTTGGCTCGCTGATAGGCACGCATGGCCAGCATGCGCTCCAGCGCACGCACCACGGGCGCGGTGTCCCCTGCGGTGAGCAGGTTGGCCAGGTACTGCACGGGAATGCGCAGTTGCGACACATCGGGAATTTCGCCATTCACACCCATGTGGCCAGCGTTCGCTGCCGAGGTGATGGGAGACAGCGGCGGCACGTACCACACCATGGGCAGCGTGCGGTACTCGGGGTGCAGCGGCAGCGCAACCTTCCACTCCACGGCCATCTTGTAGACCGGGCTGTTGCGTGCGGCTTCCATCCAGTTGTCGGGGATGCCGTCGATGCGGGCCTGGCGGATCACTTCCGGGTCGTTGGGATCCAGGAAGATGTCGAGCTGTGCCTGGTACAGGTCGCGGTCGCGCTCCACGCTGGCCGCTTCCTGGATGCGGTCTGCGTCGTACAGCAACACGCCCAGGTAGCGGATACGGCCCACGCAGGTTTCAGAGCACACGGTGGGCTGGCCTGCCTCGATGCGCGGGTAGCAGAAGATGCACTTCTCGGCCTTGCCGGTCTGCCAGTTGTAGTAGATCTTCTTGTACGGGCAACCCGAGATGCACATGCGCCAGCCACGGCACTTGTCCTGGTCGATCAGCACGATGCCGTCTTCCTCGCGCTTGTAGATCGAGCCCGAGGGGCACGATGCAACGCACGCCGGGTTCAGGCAGTGCTCGCACAGGCGCGGCAGGTACATCATGAAGGTGTTTTCGAACTGGCCGTAGATGTCCTTCTGGACATCGTCGAAGTTCTTGTCCTTGCTGCGCTTGCTGAATTCACCCCCCAGGATTTCTTCCCAGTTGGGGCCCCACTCGATCTTCTCCATGCGCTTGCCGGTGATCAGGCTGCGCGGGCGCGCCGTAGGCGGCGCCTTCATCTCAGGCGCCGACTGCAGGTGGTCATAGTCGAACGTGAAGGGCTCGTAGTAGTCGTCAATCTGCGGCAGGTTGGGGTTGGCGAAGATGCGCATGAGCATCTTCCACTTGCCGCCCTGGCGCGGGACGATGGAGCCGTCGGGGTTGCGGTTCCAGCCGCCGTTCCACTTGTCCTGGTTTTCCCATTCCTTGGGGTAGCCAATGCCGGGCTTGGTCTCGACGTTGTTGAACCAGGCGTATTCCACACCGGGGCGGCTGGTCCAGACGTTCTTGCAGGTGACCGAACAGGTGTGGCAGCCAATGCACTTGTCCAGGTTCAGCACCATGCCGATCTGTGCGCGAATTTTCATCGTGTTCTCCTTGTAGCTGGGTGCGGATCAGTGGTGCGAGGCGGCTTCGGTGCCGGCTTCCTCATCCATCCAGTCCACCCGTTTCATCTTGCGCACCAGCACGAATTCGTCGCGGTTGGTGCCGATGGTGCCGTAGTAGTTGAAGCCGTAGCTGTACTGCGCGTAGCCGCCGATCATGTGGGTGGGCTTGAGCACCACGCGCGTGACCGAGTTGTGGATACCGCCACGGGTGTTGGTGATCTCGGAACCCGGGGTGTTCACGATCTTTTCCTGCGCGTGGTACATCAGCACCATGCCGTTGTTCACGCGCTGGCTGACCACGGCACGGGCTGCAATGGCACCGTTGGCGTTGAAGAGCTCGATCCAGTCGTTGTCTTCAATCCCTGCGCTCCTGGCGTCGTCCTCGCTGAGCCAGACCACCGGACCACCTCGGTTGAGCGTGAGCATGTGCAGGTTGTCGCTGTACGTGCTGTGGATGCCCCACTTCTGGTGCGGGGTGATGAAGTTGAGCGCGATTTCCTTGTTGCCGTTGGACATCTTGCCCTCGACCTCATGCAAGGCCTTCAGATTGACTGGCGGACGGTAGCTGCAGAAGCCCTCGCCGAAGTCGCGCATCCAGGGGTGGTCCTGGTAGAACTGCTGGCGGCCCGTGAGGGTGCGCCATGGGATCAGCTCGTGCACGTTGGTGTAGCCGGCGTTGTAGCTGACCTTCTCGCTCTCCAGCCCCGACCAGGTGGGCGAGCTGATGATCTTGCGCGGCTGCGCCTGGATGTCGCGGTAGCGGATTTTTTCGTCCTCGCGGTGCAGGGCCAGGTGCACGTGGTCGCGGCCAGTGATCTCCGACAGCGCCTCCCAGGCCTTGCAGGCCACATGGCCGTTGGTCTCGGGGGCGAGTTGCAGCACGACTTCGCAGGCGTCGATGTCGCTGACGATGCGCGGCATGCCCTGGGTGACGCCCTCCTCGCGCACGCGGCCATTGAGGTCGCCCAGTTGGGCCACTTCGGTCTTGGTGTCCCAGGCAATGCCCTTGCCGCCGTTGCCCACCTTTTCCATCAGCGGGCCCAGGGCCGTGAAGCGCTTGTACAGGTTCGGGTAGTCGCGCTCGACCACGGCGATCGCGGGTGCAGTCTTGCCGGGGATGAGGTCGATCTCGCCTTTCTTCCAGTCGCGCACGTCGTAGGGCTGGGCAATTTCCGCCGCGGTGTCGTGCATGATGGGGGTGAGCACCACCTCTTTTTCCACGCCCAGGTGGCCCACGCTGACCTCGCTGACGGCCTTGGCAAAGCCCTTGTAGATTTCCCAGTCGCTGCGCGCCTGCCAGGCGGGCTCCACCGCCGTGGACAGCGGGTGGATGAAGGGGTGCATGTCGCTGGTGTTGAGGTCGTTCTTTTCGTACCAGGTGGCCGTGGGCAGCACGATGTCGGAATACAGGCAGGTGGTGGACAGGCGGAAGTCCAGCGTCACCAGCAAGTCCAGCTTGCCTTCGGGGGCCTGGGCGTGCCAGCGCACTTCTTCGGGCTTGGCCTCATCCTTGCCCAGGTCCTTGCCCTGCACGCCGTGGGTCGTGCCCAGCAGGTGCTTGAGGAAGTACTCGTGGCCCTTGCCCGAGGAACCCAGGATGTTGGAGCGCCACACGAACATGTTGCGCGGCCAGTTGGCGGGGTTGTCGGGGTCTTCACAGCTCATCTTGAGCGAGCCGTCCTTGAGCGACTGCACCACGTAGTCCTTGGCGTCCATGCCACGGGCCTGTGCGTCCTTGACCACCTGCATGGGGTTGGTTTCGAGCTGCGGCGCCGAAGGCAGCCAGCCCATGCGCTCGGCACGCACGTTGTAGTCGATCATGGAGCCGCTGTAGCGGCTCTTGTCCGCCAGCGGCGAGAGCACTTCTTCCATGGCCAGCTTTTCGTAGCGCCACTGGTCGGTGTGGGCATAGAAGAAGCTGGTGGAGTTCTGCTGGCGCGGTGGGCGGATCCAGTCCAGCGCAAAGGCCAGCGCCGTCCAGCCGGTCTGCGGGCGCAGCTTTTCCTGGCCCACATAGTGCGCCCAGCCGCCGCCGCTTTGGCCAATGCAGCCGCACAGCATCAGCATGTTGATGATGCCGCGGTAGTTCATGTCGCAGTGGTACCAGTGGTTCATGGCCGCGCCGATGATCACCATGCTCTTGCCATGGGTCTTGTCGGCGTTGTCGGCGAACTGGCGCGCAATGGTGATGACCTGTTCGCGCGGCACACCGGTGATGCGCTCCTGCCAGGCCGGGGTGTAGGGGCGGTCGGCATCGTAGCCTGCAGCGCCGGTCTCGCCGGGCAGGCCGCGCTGGATGCCGTAGTTGGCTGCCAGCAGGTCGAACACGGTGGCCACCATCACCTCGCCGGACACACCATCGCCCTGCAGTTGCAGGCGCGTCACCGGCACGGGGCTGACCATGATGTCCTCGCCCTGGTGCGGGTTGGCCGGGAAGTGCGGGGTCTCTACGCCACCGAAATACGGGAAGGCCACCTGGCCCATCTCATAGGTCTGCGCACCATCTTCCAGCACGGAGAGCTTGAGCTTGACCTCGGCATCGTTGCGGGCGTCCTTGTTCTCCAGGTTCCACTTGCCGTGGTCAGGACGGTCCTTGGCACCCCAGCGGAAGCCGATGGAGCCATTGGGCAGCACGACCTGGCCGTCCTCGGCGTAGGCCACGGTCTTCC
The DNA here is from genome assembly GCA_023150295.1 of Giesbergeria sp. Taxonomy (GTDB): domain Bacteria; phylum Pseudomonadota; class Gammaproteobacteria; order Burkholderiales; family Burkholderiaceae_C; genus Simplicispira. The sequence goes on from JAKLLE010000023.1 coordinate 27,156, forward strand.
AGTCGGGGTTGTTGCCCTGGTCGAGCTTGCCGGGGAAGTCGCTGGCACGCACATAACGGTCGGGCACCATGACGGTGCGGCCGTCGGCCAGTTGCTTTTCCTTCAGAACGACCAGCAGCGGCAGGTCGGTGTAGCGGCGCGCGTAGTCGTCGAAGTAGGCCGAGCGCTTGTCGAAGTAGAACTCCTTGAGGATCACATGCCCCATGGCCATGGCCACGGCAGCGTCCGTCCCCTGCTTGGGGTGCATCCACAGGTCGGCCAGTTTGGCGACCTCGGAATAGTCGGGCGTGACCGCCACGGTCTTGGCACCCTTGTAGCGCACCTCGGTGAAGAAGTGGGCGTCCGGCGTGCGCGTCTGGGGCACGTTGGAGCCCCAGGCCATGATGAAGGTGGAGTTGTACCAATCGGCCGACTCGGGCACGTCGGTCTGCTCGCCCCAGACCTGCGGGCTGCTGGGAGGCAGGTCGCAGTACCAGTCATAGAAGCTCATGCACACGCCGCCGATCAGGCTCAGGTAGCGGCTGCCTGCGGCATAGCTGATCATGGACATGGCCGGAATCGGCGAGAAGCCGATGATGCGGTCCGGGCCGTGCTTCTTGATGGTGTACACGTTGGCGGCGGCGATGATCTGGTTGACCTCGTCCCAGCTGGAGCGCACGAAGCCGCCCAGGCCGCGCTGCTTCTGCCACTCACGGCGTGCCGGTTCGTTTTCGACGATGGCGGCCCATGCATCCACGGGGCTCTTGGCCACGGCCATGGCCGCACGCCAGTGCTTGAGCAGGCGCCCACGCACCATGGGGTACTTGACGCGGTTGGCGCTGTACAGGTACCAGGAATAGCTGGCGCCACGCGCACAGCCACGTGGCTCGTGGTTGGGCAGGTCGGGCCGGGTGCGGGGATAGTCGGTCTGCTGGGTTTCCCAGGTGACGATGCCGCCCTTGACGTAAATCTTCCACGAGCACGAACCCGTGCAGTTCACCCCGTGGGTCGAGCGCACGATCTTGTCGTGGGCCCAGCGGTCGCGGTAGGCGTCTTCCCAGGTGCGGTCTTCACCCGTGGCAACGCCATGGTCGCCCGAAAACGGCTCCTGTTCGCGGTTGAAGTAGTTCAGCCGGTCCAGAAAATGGCTCATAGGTTTTCTCCAGTCAGTATGTTTGTTCGTGGGGCGATGAAGGCGGCGGTCAGGGGTTCTTGAACTCGGAGTCCTTGCGCAGGTAGAACCACCAGTTGAGCACCAGGCACACGGCATAGAACACCGCAAAGCCGTAGAAAGCGTTCTGGGGCGTGCCCGCCTTGATTTGTTCACCGATCAGCACCGGTGCGATGAAGGCGCCATAGCCCGCTACGGCAGACGTCCAGCCCAGCACCGGGCCGGCCTGGGCGCGGTCGTACATCACGCCGATGGTGCGGAAGGTGGAACCGTTGCCGATGCCGCTGGCCGCAAACAGCACGATGAACAAACCCATGAACATGGGGAAATGCTGTTCCGGCGTCGCCGAACCATAAGCCTGCATCATGACGTAACCCACTGCCACAGAGGCCACGACCATAACGGCAGAAATGATCTGCGTCACGATCGATCCACCAAATTTGTCGGATATCCAACCCCCGATGGGCCGCACGGCAGCACCCACAAAGGGGCCGATCCAGGCGTAGGTGAGGGCTGAGGGGGCGTTGGGGTTCTTCAGCGTGTGCTGCATCACGCCTGCGGCGTCAGGAATGTGCTGGAAACCGAAGATCACCGTGATGGCCAGTGGCAACGCCATGGAAAAGCCGATGAAGGATCCGAAGGTCACCACATACAGCGCCGTGAGCGACCAGGTGTGCTTGTTGCGGAAGATGGCGAACTGCTTGGCGACGTTCTCCTTCATGCTGCCGAAGGCAGCGAGCTTCATGACTGTCAGCACCGCCAGAATGTCCAGCGGAATGGCCACCCACATGCTCAGAATTCCCAGCCCTGTGGGCGCAGGCAGATACAGGTACAGGATGGCGATCGACGGAACAAAGATCAGGGTGTAGAGGTAGGTGATCTTGAGAAACGCGGTGATCGGATGCCCCGCCGCAGGCGACACTGGCTTGAGGTTGTTCATGCCAAACCAGCACAGGATGGACAGGGGCACCAGCGAAAGTACCCAGGCAAAGCCGGCGTTCTGGATCCAGGTGGGCGTGCCTGCCGGTATCTTGCCGAAGATCCAGCCGCTGTCCTTGGCCAGCACCATGGGTTCACCACCCAGAGCGCCAAAGATCCCCACCGACATCACCAGCGGAATCACGATCTGCATGGTGGTCACACCAAAATTGCCCAGCCCTGCGTTCAAGCCTAGCGCCGTGCCCTGCAGGCGCTTGGGAAAGAAGGTGCTGATGTTGGACATGCTAGAGGCAAAGTTGCCGCCGCCCACGCCCGACCACAGCGCCATGAGCTGGAACACCCACAGCGGCCACTCGGGGTGCTGCAGCGCAATGCCGGTGCCGATGGCAGGCGACAGCAGCATGGCCGTGGTCAGGAAGATGGTGTTGCGCCCGCCTGCCAGCCGGATCAGGAAGGACGCGGGGATGCGCATGGTGGCCCCCGAGATACCGGCAATGGCTGTCAGCGTGAACAGCTCGGCCTGCGTGAACGGGAAGCCCAGGTTGAGCATCTGCACCGTGATGATGCCCCACATACCCCACACGGCAAAGCCGCACAGCAGGGCAGGGATGGAAATCCAGAGGTTGCGGTAGGCCACCTTCTTGCCGGTCTGCTCCCAGAACTTTTCGTCCTCGGGCTGCCAGTCGTCGATGGTGCGGCCACCTGCGTAAGGGTTGGTCATAGAGGTGTCCAGTCAGTGTTGTGGAGCCAGGTTCTGATCCTGGTTGCCCATGTAGTCGGAGCGGCGCACTTCGGTCCAGTACATCCAGATGAGCGAGACCCAGACCACGCCGTACATCAGCATGAAGGCGCTGGAGCGGATGCCGGTCAGGTCCATGAGCGCGCCAAACATGATGGGCAGGATGAAGCCGCCCATGCCACCGGCCAGGCCCACGATGCCGCTGATGGTGCCGATGTTGCCGGGGTAGTCGTCGCTGATGTACTTGAACACGCTGGCCTTTCCGAAGGCCCAGGCCACGCCCAGCACGGCCATGATGGTGGTGAACAGGTACACGTTGAGGCCGATGTGGAAGGTCACGGGGCCGTTGACGGTGGTGACTGTGAAGTCCGTCTGCGGATAGGACAGCAGGAACAGGCAGATCCAGCTCACCCACATGACCCACCAGGTCACGCTGTGGGCGCCGTACTTGTCCGACAGCCAGCCGCCAATGGCACGCAGCACACCGCCGGGCAGCGAGAAGCAGGCGGCGAGCAGTGCGGCCACGCGGATGTCCAGGCCGTACTCGCCCACGTAGTACTGCACCATCCACAGCGCCAGCGCCACGTAGCCACCGAACACGATGCTGTAGTACTGGCAGTACTTGAGCACCTTGGGGTCTTTGAGCGCCTTGAGCTGGTCCGTGAACTTGACGTTGCTGGACACCAGGTGGGTCGGGTCACTGTGGCTGAACAGCCAGAACAGCACCAGCGTGCCCAGCATGATGGCGGCATAGACCTGCGGCACCATGGTCCAGCCAAAGGCCACCACCAGCACCGGCGCCACAAACTTGTTGACCGCTGCGCCCGAGTTGCCCGCACCGTACACGCCCATGGCTGTGCCCTGGCGGTTCTTGGGGAACCAGCGCGCCACATAGGGCGTGCCCACCGAGAAGGTGCCGCCTGCCAGCCCCACAAACAGGCCGATGGTCAGGAAGTGCCAGTACTCCGTGGCGTAGCTCATGAGCCAGATGGCGGGCACCGTGGTGGCCATGACGGCCGCCATCACCACACGACCGCCGTACTTGTCGGTCCAGATACCCAGCGGCACGCGCACCAGCGAGCCCGTGAGCACGGGCATGGACATGAGCAGGCCGAACTGGGTGGAATTGAGGTCCAGCATCTTCTTGATCGGGATGCCGATCACGCCGAACATCATCCAGACCATGAAGCAGACCGTGAAGGACAGGGTGCTGACGATCAGCACCGACCAGGCCTTGCGCATTTTTTGCGGACTGTCGCCCGCGGGGAGCGGAGCTTGTGCCATGGGAGCGATTCCTCTCTGTTGTGAGTGGAGGTATCGTCCCGCAAGGTCGCCGGTTTGCCCATCCTTCTGCGGACGAGGCCAGGCCAAGGCAAAAGAACGAGGGCAGGCGCCAGGCCAACCTCCCAAAGAACTATGTGCGCCGCACTCGGGTATTCGCCAAAAGACCCGGCGAGCGGGCGTCAGCGCCCGCGGTCGGACGCGTACACCGCCGCCTGCACGCGTGAACTCAGGCCCAGCTTGCGCAGGATGTGCTGCACATGGATCTTGACGGTGGTTTCCGCAATCTGCAGCGTGCGGGCGATTTCCTTGTTGCTCGCCCCCCGGGCAATTTCACGCAGCACCTCTTCCTCGCGCGGCGACAGGGGCGACGCGCCTGCCTCGGGCGCCGGGTCGTGCTCGGCCTGTGCCACCGGCTCTGGCAGCGCGGGCGGCCCGCCCTGGGCCTGGAAGGCGGCCACAAGCTTGCCCATCAGTTCCTGGCTGACCACGGGCTCGCCCTGGGCGGCACGCCGGATGGCCTGGGCCAGCAGGTCGCCGTCAATGGTCTTGAGCAGGTAGCCCTGGGCGCCGTTGCGCAGCGCCGTGGCCAGGTCCTGCGCGTCCTCGCTCACGGTGAGCATGAGCACGCGCGAGCGCGGCGAGAGCGCACGCAGGTCTTTCACTGCGTCGATGCCCAGCACGCCGGGCAGGTGGTTGTCCAGCAGGATCACGTCGGGCTGCAGGCCGGGCACCAAGCGCAGTGCCTGTGCAGCGTCGGCGGCCTCGCCCACCACGCGCAGGCCGCTGTCCTGCTCCAGCAGCGCAATCAACCCACGGCGGAACAGGGTGTGGTCATCGACCACCAGAATCGAAATGGCTGGGGAAGTCACGGTCATGGGCGGGATAGAGAGGGCACGGCGACAGGTTCAGCGGATTCTTCGGTGCTGGGCGAGGGCTGCTGGGGCAGTGCAATGCGCACCGTGGTGCCCCGGCCCAGCGCAGACTCGACCTGCACCGTGGCACCGATGCCCTGGGCGCGCTCGCGCATGATGCCCAGGCCCACGTGCAGGGAATCGGGCGAGCGCTGCTCCTGGGTGTCAAAACCCACGCCGTCGTCCTGCACCTCGAAGCTCCAGGGGTGGCGCTGCACGCGCACCTGCACCTGGCGGGCCTGTGCGTGCTTGCGCACGTTGGACAAGGCCTCCTGCACCATGTGCAGCACCTGGATCTGCACATCGGGCGCCAGCGGCAGGCCGTGGCCGCTGAGCGAGAGCTCGGTGTCGATGCCGGTCTGGTGCTCGAACTTGGACAGCGTGGAACGCAGCGCGCCTTCGATGTCCTCCTGGTTGGCGCGGGTGCGGAAATGCACCAGCAGCTCGCGCACGTCGGCATAGCACTCGCGCACGCCCACATCCAGCTCGGCCATGCTGCGGTCGCGTGCGGCGGTGTTGCCCTTGGCCACGGCGTCGCGCAGCAACTGGGTCTGGATCTTGAGGAAGGCCAGCGATTGCGCGATGGAGTCGTGCAGCTCGCGCGCCAGCAGGCTGCGCTCTTCGGACACGGCCGCCTCGCGCTCCAGCGCGATCGCACGCAAGCCTTCCATGGCGCTGGCCAGGTGGCGCACCAGGGCTTCGAGCAGGTCGCGCATCTCGCTGCTGAGCTCGGCGCTGGAGCGGAAGAACAGGTTGAGTTCGCCCAGCACGCGGTGCTGCACCATGACCGGAATGGCCACCAGCACCTCGTAGCCCGCCTCGTGGCAGTGGGGCAGCAGCATGTCCTTCTGGGTGATGATGGGAATCACGCGGGTGCGCGGCTGGTCGCCGATAGGGCCGCACAGGCAGGAACCCGCGTTCAGGCAATGCTCGCGCTGCGCAATCACCTGGGGCAGGCCGTCGGCGGCCAGGATCACGTAGCGCTCGTTGGCCTCATCGGACCAGCGCACCACGGCCGCGTCGGCCCCGGCAAGCTTGCGCACCTGCTGCACAAAGCCCTGCGCCAAGGTGGCCAGCGAGCCCGCCTCAGAGGCCATGGCGCTGATCTCGTACAGGGCTGACAGTCGCTGGTTCTTGATTTCCACGCTGGCGGTCTTCTCGCGCACCTTGCGCTCCAGGTCTTCGTGCGAGGTCTGCAACGCACTGGCCATGAGGTTGAAGCCCTCGGCCAACTGGCCGAACTCGTCGTCCGAATCCACCGGCACCCGGGTGCCCAGGTCGCCCTGGCGCACGCGGGCAATGGCCTGCTGCATGCGTGAGACCGGCGCCAGCACCAGCAGAAAACTCAGCGCCATGAACACCACGGCCGCCACGATGGCCATGCCCATCATGAAAATCTGGAACACATGCAGCGCCGCCGTCCAGCGGGCAATCTGGATCTCGATGGCATCGACAAAGCGGTTCACGCCACCCACGAAGGCGTCGGCCTGCGCGACCAGCGTGGCCGATGCGGGCTTGCGCGGCGCCGTCCAGGCCTCGCGCAGGCCTGCCCACTCGGTGCGGATGTCGTCAAAACGCGCGCGCACGTCGTCGCTCCAGGGCACAAACAGCGGGCGCATGGCGGTGCCCGAGCGCAGCAGTTCCAGGCTGTCGTCAAAGTCCTTGACCAGCGTCTGCAGCCGGGCGCTGTCCTGCGTTTCCAGCGCCAGCGCCATGCGCACGGTGTACATGCGCAACCGGCCCGCTTCGTTCACGGCGGCCGCGCCGCCTTCGAGCTTCCAGGTCACCCACAGCGTCAGACCGATGGACACCATGGCCAGGAACAGGAAGGCACATCCCGTGGCCATGAGCTTGGTCGTCAAGGTAGGGTGCTGGCGCATGCGCGCAGTGTACGAGAAGGGGCTGCGCCTCTGGCCCATGCCCCCACGGCTCCAGGCCACCGGCCGCCGTCGTAGCATGGCGGCATGTGGAACCTGCAAACTCTCCCTCGGGCGGCCCTGCTGCTGACCGCCTTGTTCACGCTCTCTGGCTGCGCCACGGCGCCGCGCAGCAGCACGGCAGACTCCTGGCCCCAGTCACTGCAGCACCTGCTGCCCACCGAGGTGCTGCTGCTGGGCGAACGCCACGACGCCCCCCAGCACCAGGACATGCAGCGCCAAACGGTGGAATGGTTGGCCCAGCGTGGCCTGCTGGCGGCGCTGGTGATGGAGATGGCCGAAGCGGGCCACAGCACCCAGGGCCTGGCCCCGCAGGCCAGCGAAGCGCAGGTGCAGGCCGCCCTGGGCTGGAGCGAGGCGCTCTGGCCCTGGCAGCGCTACGCCCCGGTGGCCATGGCGGCCGTGCGCGCAGGCGTGCCCGTGCTGGGCGGCAACCTGCCCCGGCGCCAGTTGCGCACCGCGCAAACCGACACCAGCCTCGAAGCGCTGCTGACCCCCGCCGCCGTGGAGCGCCAGCGCCAGGCCGTGCGCGAGGGGCACTGCGACCTGCTGCCCGAGCCGCGCGTGCCCGGCATGGCCCGCGTGCAGATGGCGCGCGACCAGTCCCTGGCCCAGACCGCCGCTGCGGCACGCCGCCCCGGCCAGGTCGTGCTGCTCGTGGCAGGTGCAACGCATGTCAAGCGCAGCCTGGGCGTGCCCGTGCACCTGCCGCAAAATATAGAGACAAAAGTGGTCATAGCGCACGCCGGTATTGCGCAAGCAGCTATCAAAACAGAAGCAGACTGGTGGCACGCCACCGATGCCCTGCCGCCCGACGACGCCTGCGAGCAGTTGCGCCAGCAGTGGCAAAACAGACTTGCGCGCTAAGAGGCTGTGAAATTCCCCCCCATGCCCGCCTTGCACGCCAAAACACCCCTGCTCGTCGTTGCAAATGCTCGCCATAGCCCAAGCTATGGCTGCGCTTTGCGCCTCGATCAGAAGTGTTTTCGCGCGCCTTTCGGGCACGGCCGAAAAGTTCACAGCCTCTGAGGCTGCGAAAATGCACCCCTTATGAATGCTCCCGCCTACATCCTGACCCTCTCCTGCCCCGACCGCCTGGGGCTGGTGCACGCCGTCTCCGGCTTTCTGCTAGAGCATGGCGGCAACATCGAAGAAGCCGCCCAGTTCAACGACCACGACACGGGCCTGTTCTTCATGCGCGTGCAGTTTGCCTGCAGCCAGCACGACCACGCCACGCTGCGCGAGCGCCTGGCGACGTTTGCCGAGCCCTTCCAGATGCACTGGCGCCTGCACGCCACGGCAGAACCCATGAAGACCGTCCTCCTGGTCAGCAAGGAAGGCCACTGCCTCAACGACCTGCTGTTCCGCTGGAAGTCGGGCCTGCTGCCGGTGGACATCCGCGCCATCATCAGCAACCACCGCGATTTTTACCAGCTTGCCGCCAGCTACAACGTGCCCTTCCACCACATCCCGGTGACGGCCGCCACCAAGGCCCAGGTCGAGGCGCGGCAGTTCGACATCATCGAGCAGGAGGGCGCCGAGCTGGTGGTGCTGGCGCGCTACATGCAGATCCTGTCGGACGACCTGTGCCGCAAGCTCTCCGGGCGCGCCATCAACATCCACCACAGCTTCCTGCCCAGCTTCAAGGGCGCCAAGCCCTATTACCAGGCCCACGACCGGGGCGTCAAGCTCATCGGCGCCACGGCGCACTACGTGACGGCGGACCTGGACGAAGGCCCCATCATCGAGCAGGACGTGGCCCGCGCCGACCACACCGACACGGTGGAAGACCTCACCGCCCGCGGGCGCGACACCGAAAGCCAGGTGCTGGCCCGCGCCGTCAAGTGGCACAGCGAGCACCGCGTGCTGCTCAACGGCCACCGCACGGTGGTGTTCCGCTGAGCAGCCCCCGCCAAGGCACACCCATGGCCAACGCAGCACCCCCGTCCTCCCCGGCCCTTGGCAGCGCACTGGCGCGGCGCATCCCGCCCATCCAGTGCCTGCTGACCTTCGAGGCCCTGGCGCGGCTGCGCAGCGTGACGCTCACGGCCGATGAGCTGTGCGTCACGCCCAGCGCCGTGAGCCACCGCGTCAAGCAACTGGAGCAGATCCTGGGCACGCAGCTCTTTGGGCGTGCCGACTTCTCGCTCACCACCGACGGCATCGCCTACCTGGCCCACGTGCGCGAAGGGCTGAACGCGCTGCAGCGCTTTCCGGGTGTCTCCAGCACACCGGGCAAGCGGCGCCTGCGCATTGCCGTCACGCCCACCTTTGCGCGCGTGGTGCTCATTCCGCGCCTGCGCCAGTTCACCGAGGTGTACCCCGAGATCGACCTGACGCTGCAAATCTCCATCCCGCTGCTGGACGTGGTGGCCGAGGACGCCGACCTGATGGTGCGCTTTGGCACCGGGCGCTACGCCGATGTGGAGCACACCGAGATTGCGCGCGACGTGGTTACCCCCCTGGCCTCGCCCGCCTGGCTGCGCGAGCACGGCCCCTTCGAGCGCCCCGAGGAGCTGGACCCCGCCACCCTGCTGCGCAGCCCGCTGGAGCCCTGGCGCACCTGGTTTGCCGCCGCCGGGCTGGACTGGCCAGAGCCCGTTAGTGGCTCGCAGTTCAACGACGTGGGCCTGATGTGCGACGCCGCCGCCGCCGGCATGGGCGTGGCGTTGGTGCGCCTGAAGCTGGGCGCCCCCTGGATCGAGAACGGCACCCTGGTGCGCCTGTACGACCTGGACGCCCCCAGCCCCCATGGCCACCATCTGTGCTGGCGCACCGGCGCCATGGACCGCTGGGAATGCGCTGCCTTTACCGAATGGCTGCACAAGACCATATTCTAAGCAAAATCAGCCTCTAGCGCCCGTCCAATATACGCAAGCAGCTATCATAATGATAGCATTCTAGGTCGGCTTGCAGGCGTTTCACAGCGCCCTGCAAAAAGCATCCATGCAGCGGGATGCCGATGGGACTACAGTGGCGCCCATGAACGCCCCCCTTCCCACTGCCGCCCCCCAGGTACGCGCCGCCCGCCAGGCCGAGGTGGTGCAGGCCTTGCAACAGGTGCTGCCCGCCCAGGCCTTGCTGTGGCACACCGAGGACACCACCCCCTACGAGTGCGACGGCCTCACCGCCTACCGCCAGCGCCCGCTGGCCGTGTGCCTGCCCGAGACAGAAGCCCAGGTGCAGGCCGTGCTGCGCACCTGCCACCGCCTGGGCGTGCCCGTGGTGGCACGCGGCACCGGCACGGGCCTGTCGGGCGGGGCCATGCCGCATGCGCTGGGCGTGATTCTGTCGCTGGCTCGCTTCAACCGCATCCTGGCGATCGACCCTGCCAGCCGCACCGCGCGCGTGCAGTGCGGCGTGCGCAACCTGGCCATCAGCGAGGCAGCAGCGCCCCACAACCTGTACTACGCACCCGACCCCAGCAGCCAGATCGCCTGCACCATCGGCGGCAACATTGCCGAAAACTCGGGCGGCGTGCACTGCCTGAAATACGGCCTGACCGTGCACAACGTGCTGCGCGTGCGCGGCTTCACCGCCGAGGGCGAGGAAGTGGTTTTTGGCAGCGAGGCGCTGGATGCTCCCGGCTACGACCTGCTGGCCGCCGTGATCGGCAGCGAGGGCATGCTGGCCGTGGCCATCGAGGCCACCGTCAAACTCGTGCCCAAGCCACAGTTGGCGCGCTGCATCATGGCCAGCTTCGACAGCGTGCGCAAGGCGGGCGACGCCGTGGCTGCGGTCATTGCGGCGGGCATCATCCCCGCCGGGCTGGAGATGATGGACAAGCCCATGACCGCCGCCGTGGAAGACTATGTGCACGCCGGCTACGACCTCACGGCAGAGGCCATCCTGCTGTGCGAAAGCGACGGCACGCCCGAAGAGGTGGAAGAGGAAATCGGCCGCATGAGCGCCGTGCTGCAAGGCGCGGGCGCCACCGCCCTGGCCGTGAGCCAGGGCGAGGCCGAGCGCATGCGCTTTTGGAGCGGACGCAAGAACGCTTTCCCCGCCAGCGGCCGCATCAGCCCCGACTACATGTGCATGGACTCGACCATCCCGCGCAAGCGCCTGGCCGACATCCTGCTGGCCATCCAGGACATGGAGAAGAAATACGGCCTGCGCTGCTGCAACGTGTTCCATGCGGGCGACGGCAACCTGCACCCGCTGATCCTGTTCGATGCCAACGATGCCGACCAGCTGCACCGCGCCGAGCAGTTCGGCGCCGACATCATGAAAACCAGCGTGGCCTTTGGCGGTGCCATCACCGGCGAGCACGGCGTGGGCGTGGAAAAGCTCGCCAGCATGCGCGAGCAGTTCACCGACGCCGAGCTGGAGCAGATGGAGCGCCTCAAACGCGCCTTCGACCCGCAAGGCCTGCTCAACCCCGGCAAGGTCATCCCCGCGCCCAACCGCTGCGGCGACATGGGCATGATGAAGGCCCTGGGCGGCGGCAACGCGGCGCTGTCGCGCGCCTGAGGCCCAGCCCGCAGGCGCCCCACCATGCAGGTGCTCCAGGGCCTGGCCATTGTGCTGACCTTGCAGTCGGTGGGCGAGGCCCTGTCGCGCTGGCTGCACCTACCCTACCCCGGCCCGGTGATCGGCATGGTGCTGCTGCTGGTCGCGCTGCGCTGGCCTGCCGTGCAGCAGCGCGTGCAGACCGTGGCCCGCTTTCTGCTGGGCCACCTGTCGCTGCTGTTCGTGCCCGTGGGGGTGGGCGTGGTCACCCAGCTGGGGCTGGTGGCAGAGCACGGCCTGCGGCTGCTGGTGGTGATCGTCGCCTCCACCTGGATCGGCCTGGCCGTCACGGCGCTGGTGCTGCGGCGGCTGATGCGCCACACCCCAACCCCAGAGGACCGCGAATGACCGACTTCGTGCAACTGTGGGTGTACCTGTCGTCCACCCCGCTGTTCGGGCTCAACGCCACGCTGGTGGTCTATGTGCTGGCGCTGGCCTTCTACACCCGCATGGGGCAGGCTCCCTGGGCCAACCCGGTGCTGTGGTCCATGCTGGTGCTGGGCACGGGCCTGTGGGCCACGGGCACGGCCTATCCCACCTACTTTGCAGGGGCGCAGTTCATCCACTTCCTGCTCGGGCCTGCCGTGGTCGCGCTGGCCTGGCCGCTGTGGGAGCGGCGCGCCGCACTGCGCGCGCACTGGGGGCGCTTTACCGTGGCGGCGGTGGTGGGCGGCGCTGCCGCAGCCGCCAGCGCCGTGGGCCTGGCCTGGGCGCTGGGGCTGCCCACGGAGGTGGTGATGTCGCTGGCGCCCAAGTCGGTGACCGCACCCGTGGCCATGGGCATTGCCGACAAGGTCGGCGGCATTGCCTCGCTGGCCGCCGTGTTTGCCGTGCTGACCGGGCTGTTGGGCGCCCTCAGCGGCAAGGCCTTGTTCGCCCTGCTGGGCATAGGCCAGGACGCCACCGGCTGGATGGCACGCGGCTTTGCCCTGGGCACCGCCGCCCACGGCATCGGCGCCGCCCGCGCCCTGCAGGTGCACCCGGACGCAGGCGCCTGGGCTGCGCTGGCGCTGGGGCTGCAGGTGGTGGTGGCGTCGCTGTTGATCCCGCTGGTGGCGGGTTGGTTTTGAAGCCACAGGCCAAAACGGCCGTCAGGAAAAATCAGCGCGCCAGATGTGCACTGCACGCTGCGCCATCTGGGACTGGCGCAAGTATCAGTTGATTCGCTGCTACCTCGTCGTTCAACGCCACTTGCAGGGCATCAAACATGCTGCGGCTGTGGCCGTCCATCGTGCGCCAGAGTACCGAGGATAAAAAGTCTTTGCAGCGTTCCCAAGCGCCTTAGTCGTCCATGGTCAGCACTTTGAGAAAAATCTCGCGGTCTTTCTTGGCGTCATTGCTGGCAGGCATCAGCATGCCTAGGCGCGCACCAGAATCAAGAGCTTGCGACCCCACCATTTGCCCAGACGGGTCAGCGTCTGCCCGTTGTTGGCCTTGCCTCTTTGTAGGCCTGGGCCGATAGGCGGGCAATGGGGAACTGGGTTTCGATGACAGTGGGCATAGGTTGCTTCAAATTTAATAGCTGCTTGCACATATACAGCAAGCGCCATAGGCCAATTTGGCCTAAAAAATCAGGTGGCGACGGCCCAGTTGTCCAGCGGCAGGCCGGGCACCTTGGCAAATTCGCGGGTGTTGTTGGTGACGAGCAGGGCCTGCTGGCTCAGGGCGTGCGCGGCAATCATGGTATCGAGCGCGCCAATGGGGGTGCCACGGCGCTCCAGATTGGCGCGCAGGTCGCCATAGGCCCACACGGCGGCATCGTCAAACGGCAGGATGGTGAGTGGGGCCAGAAACATCTCCAGCGCCTGGCGGTTGCGGGCCGAGCCGCTTTTGGCCACGCCAAATGCCAGTTCTGCAGCCACCACGCTGCACAGCCCCACATCGCCCATGCGGTATTGCTGAAAGCGCGCCAGCACGGCGGGGGGCTTGGCGTTGATGATGTAGATGCAGATGTTGGTGTCGAGCAGGATCATGGGTTGATCTCGTCCCGCTGCTGGGTGTCAGGCTGCTCGCGGGTGAGCACAAAGCCGGGCTCAAAAGCGGCCAGCCCGGCTTGCAGCGTTTGCCAGGGGTTGTCCGCAGGCAGCAGCAGTACACCGTTGCCAAAGTGCTTCACCACGACTTCAGTGCCGGTGAAGCGGTATTCCTTGGGCAGCCGCACGGCTTGGCTGCGGCCAGATTGAAAAAGGCGTGCGGTGTCCATGGCGGCCCCCTTGGTTGGTAGATATCAATGGTAGCTACCTTTGCTGATTCTGTCCAGCACGGAGTCGAAAGCGAAATATTTGCTATTGATTCAATGCCAGCCGACCTTGCTGGCCAATCGGTTGGAGAGCTTCGTTTTCCCCGGAGGCTGAAACGGTGCTGTTCAACGGCGCCTGTTCTTCATGCATGTGTTCCCAGCCAGGCACTGAACGCCTGCAATGCCTCCGACCCCGGCCGGTGCTGCGGGCGCACGAACCAGTAGCCCTGCGTGCCGGGCAGTTCCTGCGGGTGCGCCTGCACCAAGCGTCCGGCATCGATGGCCTCCTGCGCCAGCAACAGCGGCACCAGGCCCACGCCCAGACCGGCGACTGCCGCTGCCATGACCATGGAAAACAGCTCGTGGCGCGGCCCGCGCGAGGCGTGCAGCGTGTAGTGCCAGCCGCGTGCGGCGTACCAGTCGCGCCAGGCGTTGGCGCGCGAGGCCAGGGTGAGGTGCGGGCAGTGCAGCCAGGCGGCTTCGTCGTGCAGCGCGTGGGCGGCGGCGTACTGCGGGCTGCACACGGGCACGCAAGGCCCCTCGGGCACCACCATGCAGCCCTGGGTATCGGGCCAGAGCCGGTCGCCGTAGTAGATGGCGGCGTCGAAGCCGCTTTCATCAAACGCAAAGGCCTCGGAACGCACCGACAGATTGAGTGTGATGCGCGGGTGCAGCGCCGCAAACTGCGGCAGGCGCGGAATGAGCCACTGCGTACAGAAGGTGGACACCACCGCCAGGTGCAGCACATAGCCTTCTTCGCGCCCCACGCGGATTTCCTGCGTGTCACGCTCGATCTGCTCCAGGTGCAGGCGGATGCGCGCAGCGTAGCTGCGGCCGGTGTCGGTCAGCAGCAGGCGGCGGCGCGTGCGCAGGAACAGCGTCACGCCCAGGCGCGCTTCGAGCGCCGCCACATGGCGGCTCACCGCGCTGGGCGTGAGCGCCAGCTCCTCGGCCGCACGCGAAAAGCTCTGCAGCCGCGCCGATGCCTCGAAGGCCTGCAGCACCCCGAGGCTGGGGATGTCCTTGCGCATGGCTTTTTTAATATTCGTAAAACTCAACAACCCTGGAGGATAAAGCAGTTGTTGCGTGCACTGAACGCAATTACCATGGACGCCATGCCCTGCCTGCTCCCCCCTGCATGGGGTGCCGCCGGGGCTCTTTCTTTGTTTCATCTTTCTGGCCGTCCATGACCGTTTCCTCCCGCACCCTTTTCGACACCGTTTTGCAGCAACTGGGCCTGGATCTGGCCCCCTGGCAAGGCCAGGGCCTGAGCGTGCGCGCACCGCGCGACGGCGCCGTGTACGCCCAGCTCGCCAGCCACACCAGCGCGCAGGCCCAGGCGCTCATCGAGGGCGCGCACGCCGCCTTCCTGCAGTGGCGCGCCGTGCCCGCCCCCGTGCGCGGCGAACTGGTGCGCCGCCTGGGCCAGAAGCTGCGCCAGCACAAGGAGGCCTTGGGCCTGCTGGTGTCGCTGGAGGCCGGCAAGGTGCGCTCCGAAGGGCTGGGTGAGGTGCAGGAGATGATCGACATCTGCGACTTCGCCGTGGGTCTGTCGCGCCAGCTGCACGGCCTGACCATCGCCAGCGAGCGCCCCGGCCACCGCATGATGGAAACCTGGCACCCGGTGGGTGTAGTCGGCGTGATCTCGGCCTTCAACTTCCCCGTGGCCGTGTGGGCCTGGAACGCCGCGCTGGCCCTGGTGTGCGGCAACGCGGTGGCCTGGAAGCCGTCGGAAAAGACCCCGCTGTGCGCCATCGCCTGCCACCACCTGCTGCAGCAGACGCTGGATGAGTTTGCCGCCGAGCAGGGCGTGGCCGCCCCCGACGGCCTGGCCACGCTGCTGCTGGGCGGGCGCGAGATGGGCGAGCTGCTGGCACGCTCGTCGCGCGTGCCCGTGGTGAGCGCCACCGGCAGCACGCGCATGGGCCGCGCCGTGGCGGTGGACGTGGCGCAGCGCTTTGGCCGCAGCATTCTGGAGCTGGGCGGCAACAACGCCATGGTGGTGATGCCCAGCGCCGACCTGGAGCTGGCCGCGCGCGCCATCACCTTCGCCGCCGTGGGCACGGCGGGCCAGCGCTGCACCACGCTGCGCCGCCTCATCGTGCACCGCGACGTGGCCGCACCGCTGCTGGCGCGCCTGGAAAAGATCTACGCCAGCGTGCGCGTGGGCGACCCGCTGGAGGACGGAGTGCTCGTCGGTCCGCTGGTGGACCGCGCATCGTTCGAGCAAATGCAGAGCGCCCTGACGCAGGCGCGTGAACAGGGTGGCTCCGTGCAGGGCGGCGAGCGCGAATGCGCCGCCTTGGGCGACGACGCCTGGTACGCCCGCCCGGCCCTGGTGCGCATGCCCGCGCAAAGCGGCGTGGTGCAGCACGAGACCTTCGCGCCCATCCTTTATGTGCTGACCTGCACCAGCCTGGAAGAAGCCATCGCCTTGCAGAACGGCGTGCCCCAGGGCCTGTCGTCCGCCATCTTCACCACCGACCTGCGCGAGGCCGAGCGCTTCCTCTCCAGCACGGGCAGCGACTGCGGCATCGCCAACGTGAACATCGGCACCTCGGGCGCCGAGATTGGCGGGGCCTTCGGTGGCGAAAAGGAAACCGGCGGTGGCCGCGAATCGGGCTCCGACGCCTGGAAGGGCTATATGCGCCGCGCGACCAACACCATCAACTACAGCGACGCTCTCCCATTGGCGCAAGGCGTGCGTTTCGACGTCTGATCCCATGATCGCCAACCCCCAGGGCGCGCCGATCGCCATCATCGGCGGCGGCGCCATTGGCAGCGCCATTGCCTATTTCCTGACGCAGATGGCGCCAGAGCACCCCGTCGTTGTGGTCGAACGCGATCCGAGCTATGCGCGGGCTTCGTCGGCGCTGTCGGCCAGCTCGATCCGGCAGCAGTTCTCCAGCCCCATCAACATCGCCATCTCGCAGTTCGGCATCGAGTTCCTGCGCGACATCGACGCGCGCCTGCAGGTGCATGGCGAGCAGCCCGACATCGGCCTGGTCGAAGCGGGCTACCTGTACCTTGCCAGCCCGGCGGGCGAGTCCGTGCTGCGCGACAACCATGCGGTGCAGCGCGGCATGGGCGCCGACGTGGCCCTGCTCACACCCGATGCGCTGCGCGAGCGCTTTCCCTGGTTATGCACGGACGGCGTCTCGCTCGGTTCGCTGGGACTGTCGGCCGAGGGCTGGTTCGACGGCTACAGCCTGCTACAGGCCCTGCGACGCAAGGCCCAGGCCCAGGGCGTGCGTTATGTGCAGGCCGAGGCGGTGGGCGTGGACACGCAGACCAGCGGCGGCGTGCAGCACATCCGTGCGCTGCGCCTGGCGGATGGCCAGCGGCTGGAGTGCTGCGCCATGGTCAACGCCGCAGGCGCCTGGGCACGCCCGGTGGCGCAGTGGCTGGGAATTGACCTGCCGGTGTTTGGCAAGCGGCGCACGGTGTTCCACTTCACCTGCCCCGAGGCGCTGCCCGGCTGCCCGCTGCTCATCGACCCCTCGGGCATCTGGCTGCGGCCCGAGGGCACCGGCTTCATCGCGGGCTACGCCCCACCCGAAGACGCAGACCCCGACGATGCACCGCTGGACCCGGACCACGCAGCGTTCGAGGACCATGTCTGGCCCACCTTGGCCGAGCGCATCCCGGCCTTCGAGGCGCTGCGCCTGCACAGCGCCTGGGCGGGCTACTACGAGATGAACCGCTTCGACCACAACGCCATCCTGGGCCTGCACCCGGCTTGCGACAACCTGTACTTCGCCAACGGCTTTTCGGGCCACGGCCTGCAGCAATGCCCGGCCATCGGGCGCGGCCTGGCCGAACTCATCCTCACGGGCCGCTGGCAAACGCTGGACCTGGAACCCCTGGCCTTCCAGCGCCTTCTCGACCACCGCCCTCTGCTCGAACGCAATGTCATCTGAAACCAGCCCCATCCTCCACCGCACCGGCGGCCAGATCCTCGTGGACCAGCTCGTGCTGCACGGCGTGCAGCACATCTTCTGCGTGCCCGGCGAGAGCTACCTGGCCGTGCTCGACGCGCTGCACGACGCGCCCATCGAATTGACCGTCTGCCGCCAGGAGGGCGGCGCGGCCATGATGGCCGAGGCGCACGGCAAGCTCACCGGGCGGCCCGGCGTGTGCTTCGTCACGCGCGGCCCCGGCGCCACCAACGCGGCGGCGGGCGTGCACATCGCCATGCAGGACTCCACGCCCATGGTGCTGTTCGTCGGCCAGATCGAGCGCGGCGCGCGCGGGCGCGAGGCCTTCCAGGAGGTGGACTACCGCGCCGCCTTCGGGCCGCTCGCCAAGTGGGCTACCGAGGTGGACGATGCGCGCCGCCTGCCCGAGATCGTGGCGCGCGCCTTCAGCGTGGCCTGCAGCGGGCGCCCCGGCCCGGTGGTGGTGGCGCTGCCCGAGGACATGCTGGTCGAGCGCACCGAAGTTTCCGACGCGCGCGCGCTCCAGCCCATAGCGACCGCGCCCGCACCGGCGCAGATGGAGCGCGTGCTGGAGCTGCTGCGCCAGGCCCAGCGCCCCATGGCCATCGTCGGCGGAAGCCGCTGGGATGCCGAGGCCGTGGCACGCTTCCAGGACTTCGCCACCGCCCACGCCCTGCCCGTGGCCTGCTCGTTCCGCCGCCAAATGCTGTTCGACCACCAGCACCCCTGCTACGCGGGCGACCTGGGCCTGGGCGTGAACCCTGCGCTGCTGGCGCGCATCCGCGCGGCCGACCTGCTGCTGCTCGTGGGCGGGCGCCTGTCGGAAGTGCCCTCGCAGGGCTACACCCTGCTGGACATTCCCACGCCGCAGATCCCGCTGGTGCATGTGCACCCCGACCCCGATGAACTCGGCCGCGTGTACCAGGCGCAGTTGCCCATCAACGCCACGCCCACGGCCTTCTGCGCCGCGCTGCCCACGCAGGCCGCGCAGGCCGCGCAGGCGCCCAGCCTGGAGCGCCAGCAGGCCGTGCAGGAAGCCCATGCCGCCTACCTGGCCTGGAGCGACCCGGCACCCATCCGCATCCCCGGCGACCTGCAGATGGGCGCGGTGATGCAGCACCTGCGCGCGGCGCTGCCGCAAGACACGGTGTTCTGCAACGGCGCGGGCAACTTCGCCACCTGGGTGCACCGCTTCTGGCCGTTCCGCCAGTTCGGCACGCAGCTCGCGCCCACCAGCGGCAGCATGGGCTACGGCCTGCCGGCCGGCGTGGGCGCGCAGCGCCTGTGGCCCGAGCGCACGGTGGTGGTGTTCGCGGGCGACGGCGACTTCCTCATGCACGGCCAGGAGTTCGCCACGGCCGTGCAGTACCGGCTGCCGATCATCGTGGTGCTGCTGGACAACGGCATGTACGGCACCATCCGCATGCACCAGGAGCGCGAGTACCCGCACCGCGTGAGCGGCACGGCCTTGCAAAACCCGGATTTCGCCGCCTACGCCCGCGCTTTCGGCGGCCACGGCGAACGCGTGGAACGCACCGAGGAATTCGCACCGACATTGGCCCGCCTGCGCCAGCAGGCCCAGGCCACACGCCTGCCCGTGCTGCTGCACTGCCTGATCGACCCCGAGGCGATCACGCCCACAAGGTCGCTGAGCCAGATACGCGGAGAATGACCCTGCCACGGTCAGAAGCGCGCACCCGACATTTACCGATTGCCGGTAAGCGGTATAAAATCTCTCTGCATGGCCATTCTGTCCTTCAACTGCGCAGATACACAGCGCCTGTTCTGCACCGGCACAACCCGCCGCTTTGCCAACATCCAAGCCGTGGCAGAAAGAAAACTGGCCCAACTGGATGCGGCGCAGACACTGGATTTTTTGCACAGCCCGCCAGGCAACCGTCTAGAAACGCTGACTGGAAACCGGAAAGGCCAACACAGCATCCGCA
The DNA here is from genome assembly GCA_023150295.1 of Giesbergeria sp. GTDB lineage: Bacteria > Pseudomonadota > Gammaproteobacteria > Burkholderiales > Burkholderiaceae_C > Simplicispira. The sequence continues at coordinate 46,751 of JAKLLE010000023.1, forward strand.
TCAACGACCAGTGGCGGATGTGTTTCGTCTGGACAGACAAAGGTGCTACCAACGCGGAGATTGTGGATTCCCACTGACCGCCATCGGAAGGAGAAACCAGTAGTGTCCGGCTTATTTGATGCTGAAGGGCGGAAACACCAGTATTGATGCGGGTTTCAGAGGATTCATGGGTGTCCACGATTTGAATTTCGTTTCGCTCATTTGCGATGCTCGCGGGTTTCAACAACCCGGAGTGGCGCATGAATGTGGGCAAGACGCTGTTCGCACAGGTGATGGAGTTTGTGCCCTGGAAGACC
>JAKLLE010000024.1 GCA_023150295.1 Giesbergeria sp.
GGGTAGTATTCATGGGCGGGCACCAAGTTCAGACTTCGATACCCTGATCTTCCAGCCTTTTGGGCGGTGCCCGCAACTTTTTTTGCGCCTCACGCAGAGGCAAATTCGGCTGGGTTGAGGAATTCTGCAAGTCCCTCATTTTGTGAAAAGGTAACATCGGCGTCCCATGATCTGGCTCTCTCTAGTGGCATTCTTGGTTGCGGCGTCGGCTGCGGGGTTCATCGTTCGGTGGGTTCGCAGTCATACAGCGGTCTACGGCAATGGCATGCCCCAGCGTTTTCACCACGGAGATGTGCCCCGGCTTGGGGGCGTTGCCATCTTGCTGGGTGCTCTGGTGGCCTGGTCGCTGGGAGTGGTTCAGACCCTGCTGGGGGACTATGCGTCAGTGCGGCTGAACACTTGGGTCTATGCGTGGATGGTTGTCCTTTTGCCATCGGCCGCGGGGGGAATCGCAGAGGATTTGACGCAGCGACTGGCCGTTCGTTATCGGCTTGCGTTGACGGCTGGCTCCGGAGTCTTGGCCTTGCTTTTGGCTGGGCTGGACGTGCCCCGCACCGGCCTCCCCTGGCTTGACCCCTGGCTGCCCATGGTGCCCTGGTTGAGTGGATTTTTGGTGGTGCTGGCGGTGGCGGGTTTGCCGCACGCCTTCAACATCATCGACGGCTACAACGGGCTGGCAGGCATGGTGGCCTTGATCGTGTGCCTGGCCTTGGCGCACGTGGCGCTGCAGGTGGGTGACCGCGCACTCGCGGCGCTGTTGGTGACCACGGCGGCGGCGACCGGAGGTTTCCTGCTGTGGAATTACCCGCGCGGCATGCTGTTTGCCGGTGACGGAGGTGCCTACATCTGGGGGGTGGTGATCGCGCTGGCCAGCCTGGCGTTGGTGCAGCGCAATGCGGCGGTGTCGCCCTGGTTTCCCATGCTGTTGTTGATCTACCCCGTGTGGGAGACGGTGTTTTCCAGCTACCGCAAGTGGGTGCGTGGGGTGTCGCCGGGGGTGGCCGATGCGCTGCATTTTCACCAGCTCATCTACCGGCGCATCGTGCGCAGTGTGTTCCACGACGACGAATCGCGTCGCATGCTCATGCGCAATAACCGCACCTCACCCTACCTGTGGGGGTTCACGCTGCTCACGGTGGTGCCGGCGGTGCTGTTCTGGAACAACACGCCAGTGCTGATGTTCTTCTGTTTTTTGTTCGTGGTGACCTACGTGGCGGCCTACATGGCTATCGTGCGGTTCAAGGTGCCGAGCTGGCTGCGGCACTGAGCGGCTGGCGGCGAGGCGCGGCGGCGCAGGCCTGTAATGCGGCACAATTTACGCATTTCTGATTCGCCTGACGAGCCGTCCACATGACCACCGACCACCTTCTATCGATTGCACCGCGCGACAAGGCCGAGATCCTTGCGCAGGCGCTGCCTTACATCCGCAAGTTCCATGGCAAGACCATGGTCATCAAGTACGGCGGTAATGCCATGACCGACCCGTCCTTGCAGCAGGACTTTGCCGAGGACGTGGTGCTGCTCAAACTCGTTGGGATCAACCCCGTGGTGGTGCATGGTGGGGGGCCGCAGATTGAGACCGCCCTCAACCGCTTGGGAAAAAAGGGCCAGTTCATCCAGGGCATGCGCGTGACCGACGCCGAGACGATGGAGGTGGTCGAGTGGGTGCTGGCGGGCGAGGTGCAGCAGGACATCGTGGGCCTGATCAACCAGGTGGGCGGCAAGGCTGTGGGCCTGACGGGGCGGGATGGCGGCATGATCCGCGCGCGCAAGCTCAAGATGGTGGACAACAAGAACCCCGAGGTGGAGCATGACGTGGGTCAGGTGGGCGACATCGTGTCCATCGACCCCAGCGTGGTCAAGGCGCTGCAGGACGATGCTTTCATCCCGGTCATCAGCCCCATCGGTTTTGGCGAGCACAACGAAAGCTACAACATCAACGCCGACGTGGTGGCCAGCAAGCTGGCCGAGGTGCTCAAGGCCGAGAAGCTCCTGCTGCTGACCAACACGCCTGGCGTGTTGGACAAGGAGGGCAAGCTGCTGACCGATCTGACAGCGCGCCGTATTGACGAGCTTTTTGCCGATGGCACCATCAGCGGCGGCATGTTGCCCAAGATTGCGGGCGCGCTGGATGCCGCCAAGGCGGGCGTGAACGCCGTGCACATCATCGACGGTCGTGTGCCGCACGCCATGCTGCTGGAGATTCTGACCGAGCAGGCGTACGGCACGATGATCCGAAGCCATTGAAATGGCACAACCCCCTGTGGCGCTGCGCGCCTTCCCCCTTCTCTCGCCTCGCTGCGCGATGCGGGAAGGGGGACACCGCCAGCGCGGCGGGGCGGCCCTTGCGCGGCGGTTGCTGACCTGGATCGCGCCCGATTCCAGCATCGCGTTTTTTGCATGGGCCTTCCCCATGCACCTCTTTGAACGCTGAGGATGAACCATGCGCCTTCTATTGGTTGAAGACGACATCATGGTGGCCAGCGGCATCAAGCTGGGGCTGACCGAGGCGGGCTATGCCGTCGATTGGGTGGGCAGCGGCGAGCGGGCCGAGGAGGTGCTGCAGCGCGAGACCTTTGATGTGGCGGTGGTCGATATCGGGCTGCCGGGCATGGATGGGCTGGAGCTGACGCGCCGCATGCGCCGCCCGGAGATGGGCAGCCGGGACATGCCGGTACTCATCCTCACGGCGCGTGATGCCCTGCAGGACCGTGTGCAGGGGCTGGACCTGGGAGCAGACGACTACATGGTCAAGCCCTTTGAGCTGCCCGAGCTGCTGGCGCGGCTGAGGGCGCTGCTGCGCCGCTCGCAGGCGGCCAACTCGGCGGTGCTCAACTTTGGCCCGCTGGAGCTGGACACGGCCAACCGCTGGGTGGGCATCCGCGTGCAGGCGGATGCGCCACTGCAACCCATCGAGCTGGGGCCGCGCGAGTGGACGGTGCTGGAATACCTGATGGTCCATGCCCCCAAGCCCGCCAGCAAGGACAAGCTGCTGCAGGCGCTCACCGGCTGGGACAAGGAAATCACCCCCAATGCGGTGGAGGTGTATGTCTCGCGCCTGCGCGGCAAGCTCGAACCGCATGGTGTGGCGCTGCGTTCCATCCGGGGCTTTGGCTACCGGCTGGAACTGCAGTCTTCCTGAGACAGCGCGGGAGGCCGGTTCATGCTGCGCCGACGCCTTCAGGGCATGACTTCCGATCTGCGCATCCGGCTGCTGATGCTGCTGGTGCTGCCCTTGTGCATTCTGGCGCTGCTGGGCGTGTGGATGGACTACCGGTCTGCCGACGAAGCCGCCGCGCGGCACGACCAGCGCCTGCTGCGCCTGCTGCCTGCGCTGGCCGACTCGGTGCTGGCGCCGGGCGTGGGCGAGTCGCAGCCCGTGGTCTGGCTGATGGCGCCGCCGATCGAGGATTTTTTGCGCAGCAACCCCTCCTACACTGGCTACAGCGTGCGCGACCTGTCGGGCACTCTGCTGCTGGGCGACGATTGGGTGCGTACCACCGTGCCAGAAACAGGTGAGCCCGAGTTCCACAGCGTGGAGGAGGGCGGCGTCACCTACCGCGTGGCTGTGCAGCGTGGGCGCACCGGCGGGGGCGAACTGGTGGTGGCGCTGGCCGACGGCACCGACCCGGTCCAGCAATGGGCGCAGCAGTTGCTGCTGCGCGTGCTGCTGCCCAACCTGCTGCTGGTGGTGGCGGCGGCGCTGGCCATCCATTGGGCGGTGGGGCGGGCGTTCAAGCCGCTGGTCGATCTGGCCGATGCGGTGGAGCGCCGCTCGCCGCGCGACCTCAGCCCCATCGACGAGGCGGCTTCCCCCGCCGAAGTGCGGCCCCTGGTGCATTCGCTCAACCGCTTGTTCAACCTGGTCAACGCCCAGGCCGAAAGCCAGCGCCGCTTTGTGGCCGACGCAGCGCACCAGTTGCGCACGCCGCTGGCCGGCCTGCAGGCGCAGGTGGAGGCCTGGGCCTTGCTCGCACGCTCCGCCTCCAAGGTGCCAGCCGATGCCAGGCTTGTAGATAAAAAAATGCTTCCAGGGCAGGAGGGACAAGCGCAAGGTGCTATCACTTTGAAAGCATCCGAGATCGAAAAACTGCGCGATGCCACGCGCCGCACCTCGCAACTCGCGCACCAGTTGCTCGCCCTGTCGCGTGCCGATGCGCGCAGCATGGACGCCCAGCCCATGCAGCGCGTGGACCTCAAGGACCTGTGCGAAAACCTGCTGGAGGTCTACCTCGATGCCGCCACAGGCAAAGGCATAGACCTGGGCCTGGACGCCCAGCCGGTGCACGTGACCGGCCACGCCTGGCTGCTGCGCGAGCTGCTCTCCAACCTGGTGGACAACGCCATCAAATACACCCCGGCCGGAGGCAGCGTCACCATTCGCTGCGGCACGCTGACCGACGTGCGCGGCGACCGTGCAGCCTTCCTGCAGGTGGAAGACGACGGGCCCGGCGTGCCGCAGAAAGAGGTCTCCCAGGTGCTGCAGCGCTTTTACCGCGTACCAGGCACATCGGGCGAGGGCTCGGGGCTGGGCCTGCCCATTGCGCAGGAGATTGCGCGCACCCATGGCAGCTCGCTGGTGCTGGAACCCGGCGCGGGCGGCAAGGGCCTGCGGGTGACCTTGGTATTTGCTGCCGCCGAAGGGGTCCAGGGGCCGACATGAGCGTGCGAGAATCGCCGGACGCGTTTTTCCCACACCGCCATGAACAGCCCCGACCCCATGCCCGCTGGCCCTGACCCCACCGCACCAGCGGCACATGGGGCGCAAACCCGGCGGCGGCCACGCCCCGGCGAGCGGCGCGAGCAAATCCTGCAGGCGCTGGCCGCCATGCTGGAGCAACCGGGCGCAGAGCGCATCACCACTGCCGCGCTGGCGGCCCGCCTGGGCGTGAGCGAAGCCGCGCTATACCGCCATTTCGCCAGCAAGGCGCAGATGTTCGAGGCGCTCATCGATTACATCGAGCAGGCCGTGTTCACGCGCGTGGTGCAGATTGTGGGGCGCGAGGGCGATGCCCAGGATTCGGCACCTGCCGACGGCCCCCAGCAGGCCGCGCGCGTGGTGGCCCTGCTGCTGCAGTTTGGCGAGCGCAACCCCGGCCTGGCCCGGGTGATGGTGGGTGACGCCCTGGTGCTGGAGCACGAGCGCCTGCAGGCGCGCATGAACCAGTTTTTCGACCGCATCGAGTCCAGCCTGCGCCAGTGCCTGCGGCCTGCCGCCGGGCAGGCGGGATCGGCCACGCCCACGGTGGACGCGCAGGTGGCCGCCAGTGTCTGGGTGGCCTTTGCGCTGGGGAGGCTGCAGCGTTTTGTGCGCACGGGGCAGCGCCGCCTGCCGACTGAGCATTTGCAGGAGAGTCTGGCCCGACTGCTGTGAGCGCAGCGGTGGCGGCCCTGCAACGTGCGGTTGGAGCGGGCTCTCTATTTTTCGGGGGGGGATAGGCGTCGGTAAGAAATTGCTGCAGAATAGAACGATCGTTCGTTTTTATTCCAAGCATGCCTGCCACCGAATCCACCAGTGCCCAGCCCCGCGCGCCCCGTGCGCGCTCGGGCGGGGCGCGTGCGCTGCAAAAGGGCCAGCAGACCAAGCAGGCCATCATCGAGGCGGCGCTGGGCCTGGCCACCCACATCGGGCTCGAAGGCCTGTCCATCGGCGCGCTCGCTGATGTGATGGGCATGAGCAAGTCCGGCGTCTTTGCCCACTTTGGCTCGCGCGAAGAGCTGCAGGTCTCCGTCATCCGTGAATACCACCACTGCTTCGAGCAAGAGGTGTTCTACCCCGCCATGTCGGCGCCGCGTGGCGTGCAGCGCCTGCGCGCGCTGTTCGACAACTGGATGAAGCGCACTTCCATCGAAATCGACTCGGGCTGCATCTACATCAGTGGCGCCATCGAGTTCGATGACCGTACCGGGCCCGTGCGCGATGCGCTCGCGCATTCGGTGCTGACCTGGCACGCGGCCATGAAGCGTGCCATCACCCAGGCCAAGGATCTGGGGCAGATCCGTTCCGACGCTGTCGAGGATCAGATGCTGTTCGAGATCCATGGCCTGATCCTGGCGCTGCACTACGAGGCGCGCTTCCTCAAGAACCCCGGATCGATCGCCCGTGCGCTCACCGGTTTCGACAACATCCTGGCCCGCTTCAGCGCCCCGGCGGCTGCGGTGGTGCCTTCCCCTGTTTCTCACCCAACCTCCAAGGAGTAGCCCCATGCCCTCTTACACGCCGCCTCTGCGCGACATGCAGTTCGTGATCCACGAAGTGTTCAACGTCGTGGACGAGCTCAAGCAGATCCCCAAGCACGCGGACATTGACGCCGACACCATCAATGCGGTGCTGGAAGAAGGCGGCAAGTTTGCGGCCGAGGTGACTTTCCCGCTCAACGCTTCGGGCGACGCCGAAGGCTGCACCCTGGACAACACCACCCACGCGGTGACCACACCCAAGGGTTTCAAGGAAGCCTACGCACAGTATGTCGAGGGTGGCTGGGCGGCACTGGGTTGCGATCCGGAATACGGCGGCCAGGGCCTGCCCTTCGTGGTCAACACGCTGTTCTATGAAATGCTCAACAGCGCCAACCAGGCCTGGACCATGTACCCCGGCCTGACGCACGGCGCCTACGCCGCGCTGGAAGCGCACGGCACGCCCGAGCAAAAATCCACCTACCTGCCCAAGATGACCAGCGGCGAGTGGACCGGCACCATGTGCCTGACCGAACCCCACTGCGGCACCGACCTGGGCCTGATGCGCACCAAGGCCGAACCCCAGGCCGACGGCACCTACAAGATCACCGGCAACAAGATCTTCATCAGCGCCGGCGAGCATGACATGGCCGAGAACATCATCCACCTTGTGCTGGCCCGCCTGCCCGATGCGCCTCCCGGCATCAAGGGCATCAGCCTGTTCATCGTGCCCAAGTTCCATGTGAACAAGGACGGCTCCGTCGGCGAGCGCAACGGCATCTACTGCTCCGGTCTGGAGCACAAGATGGGCATCAAGGCCAGCGCCACCTGCCAGATGACGCTCGAAGGCGCCGTGGGCACCATGGTCGGCCAGCCCAACAAGGGCATGCAGGGCATGTTCGTGATGATGAACGCCGCCCGCCTGGGCGTGGGCAACCAGTCCCTGGGCCTGACCGAAGTCGCCTACCAGAACGCCCTGGCCTACGCCAAGGACCGCATCCAGATGCGCTCGCTGACCGGCCCCAAGGCCAAGGACCAGCCTGCCGACCCCATCATCGTGCACCCCGACGTGCGCAAGATGTTGCTCACGGCCAAGGCCTACGCCGAAGGTGGCCGTGCGCTGGAGGCCTTCTGCGCCATGCTGCTGGAGAAGGAGCACCACCACCCCGACGAGAAGGTGCGCAAGGACAGCGGTGACCTGCTCGCACTGCTCACCCCCATCGCCAAGGCCTTCCTGACGGACAACGGCCACATCGCCACCAACGCCTGCATGCAGGTCTTCGGCGGCCATGGCTTCATCAAGGAATGGGGCATGGAGCAGTATGTGCGCGACAACCGCATCAACATGATCTACGAAGGCACCAACACCATCCAGTCGCTGGACCTGCTGGGCCGCAAGGTGCTGTCGAACAACGGCGCCACGCTGCGCAAGTTCGGCAAGCTGGTGGCCCAACTGGTGGCCGAAGAGGGCGTGAACGAGAAGATGGCTGAGTTCGTCAACCCCATCGCCTATCTGGGTGACCAGATGACCAAGTTCACCACCGAGATCGGCTTCAAGGGCTTCCAGAACCCTGACGAAGTGGGCGCCGCCGCCGTGGACTACCTGCGTGTGATGGGTCACCTGGTGTTTGGTTACTTTTTCGCACGCATGGCCCAGGTCGCGCTGCGCAAAATTGCCGAAGGCAACCAGGATCCGTTCTACCAGGCCAAGCTGCAGACGGCGCGCTTCTACTTCGCCAAGCTCTTCCCCGAGACGGCGACCGCCATGCGCACCGCCCGCACTGGCAGCAAGGTGCTGATGGATACCGACCTGGCACTGTCCTAAATTTGTTATAAAAACCTAAGGAGACGTCCATGAATAAAGCGCTAGCAGCTATCATTTTTGTAGTAACTTCCGCCCCTTCATGGGCGCAGATGACGCCGGAAGGCCTCTGGCGCAACGTGGACGACAAGACCGGCGAGGCCAAGGCCGAGATCCGCATCAAGGCCAATGGTGCGGGCGTGCTGAATGGCACCATCGAAAAGCGCTTGACCAAGGATGCCAAGCCCGAGGACGTGTGCAAGGAATGCGATGACGATCGCAAGGACAAGCCGCTCCTGGGCCTGGAGATCATCCGTGGCGCCAAGAAGGCCGAGGGCAAGGACGTGTGGGAAGGCGGCAAGATTCTCGACCCAGAGAACGGCCGCAACTACACGTTGCGCCTTACGCCCACCGAGGGCGGCAAGAAGCTCGAAGTGCGTGGCTCCTTTGGGCCGTTTGGCCGCACGCAGACCTGGACCCGGGTGCAGTAAGGGCACAGGCCTGGCCTGCGCAGAGCGCGGTCGGGCCATCAACAAGGAACGAAAACCATGTCCCGATTTCAAGTGAAGAAAGTCGCCGTGCTCGGCGCTGGCGTGATGGGTGCGCAGATTGCTGCGCACCTGGTCAACGTCAAGGTGCCGGTGGTGCTGTTCGACCTGCCGGCCAAGGAAGGCCCGAAGAACGGCATCGTCACCAAGGCGATCGACAACCTCAAGAAGCTCAAGCCCGCACCGCTGGGCGTGGCGGACGACGCCGCATTGATCGGCCAGGCCAACTATGAAGAGCATCTGGAGCAACTGCGCGACTGCGACCTCATCATCGAGGCCATTGCCGAGCGCATGGACTGGAAGCTGGACCTGTACAAGAAGATCGCACCCTTCATCGGCGCACAGACCATTGTGGCGTCCAATACCTCGGGCCTGTCGATCACCAAGCTGTCCGAGGCGCTGCCCGACGCCATCAAGCCGCGCTTTTGCGGCATCCACTTCTTCAACCCGCCGCGCTACATGGCGCTGGTGGAGCTGATCAACACCCCCACGACCGAAGCGCGCTACCTCGACGCGCTCGAGGCCTTTGTCACCAGCACGCTGGGCAAGGGCGTGGTGCGTGCCAAGGATTCGCCCAACTTCATCGCCAACCGCGTGGGCATCGCCGGCATGCTGGCCACCATGAAGGAGGTCGAGAACTTCGGCCTGACCTACGACGTGGTCGATGACCTCACCGGCAAGAAGCTGGGCCGCGCATCGAGCGGCACCTTCCGCACCGCCGATGTGGTGGGCCTGGACACCATGGCCCACGTCATCAAGACGTTGCAGGACACGCTTTCGGCCGAGACCGACCCCTTCTACGCCAGCTTCGCCACGCCTGAAGTGCTCAAGACCCTGCTGGAAATGGGTAACCTGGGCCAGAAGACCAAGGCCGGCTTCTTCAAGAAGGTGGGCCGCGATGTACTGCGCTTCGATCTGGCGAGCAAGGACTATGTGCCCGCAGGCCAGAAGGCCGACGAGGTCTATGCCCGCATGCTCAAGAAGCCCGCAGCCGAGCGCCTGAAGCTCCTGCGCAACGCCGAAGGCGCGCAAGGCCAGTTCCTGTGGGCCATCCTGCGCAACAGCTTCCACTACGCTGCTGTGCACCTGGCTTCGATCGCCGACAACGCCCGCGATGTGGACTTCTGCATGCGCTGGGGCTTTGGCATGAAGCAGGGCCCCTTCGAGCTGTGGCAAGAAGCAGGCTGGCTGGAAGTCGCCAAGATGGTCCAGGAGGACATCGACGCAGGCAAGGCACTGTGCAAGGCGCCCCTGCCCGAGTGGGTGTTCAAGGGCCCCGTGGCCGAGCGCGGCGGTGTGCACCAGCCCGAGGGCTCGTTCAACCCCACCACCGGCCAGTTCGTGGCCCCGCGCAGCCTGCCCGTGTATGCGCGCCAGCACTTCCCCGAGAGCGTGCTGGGCGCCAACGCCCCCAGCGCCAAGACGGCGGGCACCACGCTGTTCGAGGACGAATCCATTCGCCTGTGGACGCTGGACGAGGCGGTGCTCATCGCCTCCATCAAGACCAAGATGCACGCCATTGGCGGCGGCGTGATCGAGGGCCTGCTCAAGGCCCAGGCCATGGCCGAGGAAAGCTACCAGGGCCTGGTGGTCTGGTCGCCGGACGAGATGTTCTCTGCCGGTGCCGACCTGCAGTCCATGCTGCCCGCCTTCATGATGGGCGGCTCCAAGGCCGTGGAAGGTGCCGAGGCCGAGCTGCAGAAGGCCATGCTGGCGCTGCGCTACTCCAACGTGCCCGTGGTGTCCGCCATCCGTGGCATCGCCCTGGGCGGTGGCTGTGAGCTGGCCATCTATTCCAGCAAGCGCGTGGCGGCCATGGAAAGCTACATCGGCCTGGTCGAAGTGGGCGTGGGCCTGGTGCCCGGCGCGGGCGGCCTGACCTACATCGCCCGCCGTGCGGCCGAGAACATGGCCTTGTCCACCTCCAAGGACGTGCTGCCCTTCCTGACCGAAGGCTTCACCGCCGCGGCCATGGCCAAGGTGGGCACCAGTGCGCTGGAGTCGCGCAAGCTCGGCTACCTGCTGGAGAGCGACGTGGTTGTGGCGCACAAGGACGAGCTGCTGTTCGTTGCCATCAACGAAGCCAAGGCCATGTTTGCCAGCGGCTACCGTGCACCGCACAAGCGCCTGTTCCCCGTGGCCGGTCGTAGCGGCATTGCCACCATCAAGGCGCAGCTGGTCAACATGCGTGACGGCGGCTTCATCAGCGCGCACGACTTCCACATTGCCAGCCTGATCGCGGGTGTGGTGTGTGGCGGCGAGGTCGAGGCCGGGACCCTGGTGAACGAGGAATACCTCATGGCGCTGGAGCGCAAGGCCTTCTGCAGCCTGCTCGACCACCCCAAGACCCAGGAACGCATCATGGGCATGCTGTCCACCGGCAAACCGGTTCGCAACTGACATGAGCGCTGCAGCCACCCCTTCCACCGCGCGGCCCAACCGGCTGGCCCGCACCATGGGCCAGCTCGACCGGGTGCCCGCCGCAGTGCGGCCCTGGGCGCGCAACCTGGTGCTGCGCCGCGCCGTGCCCTTCACCGGCACGGCAGGCCTGCAGTACCTTGAGCTGACGCCCCAGCGCGTGGAAGTGGCCGTGGCCAACCAGCGCCGGGTGCAGAACCACATCCACGGCGTGCACGCCGCCGCCATGACGCTGCTGGCCGAGACGGCCACCGGCATGGTGGTGGGCATGAACGTGCGCGACGACTGCCTGCCCCTGGCCAAGGAGCTGCGTGTGGCCTTCAAACGGCGTGCCCAGGGCGCCCTGCGCGCAGTGGCCACGCTCACCGATGAGCAGCGTGCGCTCATGCAGCAAAGCGACAAAGGCGAAGTCACCGTGGCCGTGCAGGTGAGCGACGAATCCGGCGCGCAGCCCATTGAGTGCGAATTCATCTGGGCCTGGGTGCCCGCCAGCAAGAGCAAAACCAGTGCCCCGGCGGCCCCTGCCGCCACACCCCAAAGGTAAGGATCCCATCATGAAACAAGTCCAAGACGCCTACATCGTTGCCGCCACGCGCACGCCCATCGGGCGTTCGGGCCGCGGCTATTTCCGCAACACCCGTCCTGACGAGCTGCTGGTCGCCGCAATCAAGAGCGCCATGCTGCAAGTCCCCACGCTGGACCCCAAGGCGATCGAAGACGCCATCATCGGCTGCTCCTTCCCCGAAGGCGAGCAGGGCATGAACATGGCACGTATCGCCACCGGCCTGGCATTCAGCCACCCGGTGGGCGGCGTCACCGTCAACCGCTTCTGCGCCTCGGGCGTCACGGCCATCCAGATGGCGGCCGACCGCATCCGCGTGGGCGAGGCCGACGTGATGATCGCAGGTGGTGCCGAGTCCATGAGCATGGTGCCCATGGGTGGTGGCAAGCCCTCGTTCAATCCCGAGGTGTTCGCCAAGGACGAGAACGTCGGCATTGCCTACGGCATGGGCCTGACGGCCGAGAAGGTGGCCCAGCAGTGGAAGGTGACGCGCGAGATGCAGGACGCCTTCGCGCTGGAGTCGCACATGCGCGCCATCAAGGCGCAGCAGGCGGGCGAATTCACCGACGAAATCACACCCATCGAAGTGCTGGAGCGCGTGCCCAACCTGGCCACCGGGGAAGTCATCACCAAGACCCGCACCGTGAACCTGGACGAAGGCCCCCGCCCCGACACCTCGCTCGAAGGCCTGGCCAAGCTCCGGCCCGTGTTCGCCGCGCGCGGCAGCGTGACGGCCGGCAACAGCTCGCAGACCAGTGACGGCGCAGGTGCGCTGATCCTGGCCAGCGAGAAGGCCGTCAAACAGTTCGGCCTCACGCCGCTGGCGCGCTTCGTGAGCTACGCCGCACGCGGCGTGCCGCCCGAAATCATGGGTATCGGCCCCATCGAGGCCATTCCCGCCGCGCTGCGCTACGCCGGCCTCAAGAGCGAGGACATCGGCTGGTACGAGCTGAACGAAGCCTTTGCCGCCCAGTCGCTTGCCGTGGTCAACACCCTGGGCCTGGACCCCGCCAAGGTCAACCCCATGGGCGGCGCCATCGCCCTGGGCCACCCGCTGGGCGCCACCGGCGCCATCCGCGCCGCCACCGTGGTGCACGCACTGCGCCGCCACAAGCTGAAGTACGGCATGGTGACCATGTGCGTGGGAACAGGCCAAGGCGCCGCAGGAATCTTTGAAGCGCTGTAACTGGCTACTGCGCGGGCGTCATGCGTCGTTGGGCGGTGCTCGCAATCCTCACGTACTAGGTAAGTACGTTCCGGTTGCTGTGCTCCGTCCGCCTGGCCTGACACCCGCTCGCTACGCCCTTGAGGGCGGGGTGTAAGCCCTTTCTTGAGGGCGGAGTGTTCTGAAACTCAAGCTGGCGCAGATCGGCATGATTGACAGGAGACAAGCATGACCAAGCAGACCTTGCGGGTCGATGAAGGCGTCGGCGTGGCGCTGTGCGTGTTCGAGCCCGAGGGCACAGCGCGCGCCAGCGTGGTCATCGGCGGGGCCATGGGGGTGCGGCAGGACTACTACGCATCGTTCGCCCAGTGGCTCGCGCAGCAGGGCTTTCGCGTCACCACCTTTGACTACCGGGGCCATGGCGATTCGCTCGTGGGCCCCATGCGCGAGGTGCGCGCCGACCTGTTCGACTGGGCGCGCGACTACGAGGCCGTGATTGCGGCGGCCCGCGCGGCGCTGCCTGAACAACCTTTGTACCTGCTGGGCCACAGCCTGGGCGCGCAACTGCCCGGCCTGTTGCGCAACCCCGGCCAGGTGGATGGCCTGCTCAGCGTGGCGGCCGGCAGCGGCTACTGGCGCGACAACGCCCCGCGCCTCAAGCGCATGGTGCCGTACTTCTGGTGGGTGCTGGTGCCGCTGGCTACGCGCCTGTGCGGCTACTTCCCTGGCCGCAAGCTGCGCAAGGTGGGCGACCTGCCTGCCGGCGTGATCCTGCAATGGCGCCGCTGGTGCCTCAACCCCACCTACAGCGTGGGCGCCGAGGGCCCCGAGGTGGCACAGCGCTATGGCGCAGTGCGCTTTCCGGTGCTGGCGCTGTCGATGAGCGACGACGAACTGATGACGCTGCGCGGCACGCACGCCCTGGTGGATCTCTACAGCAACGCGCCCACGCGCGTCGAGCGCATCGCACCGCAGGACGTGAAGGCGCTGCGCATCGGGCATTTCGGGTTTTTCCGCGAGCAGTTCCGCCAAAGCCTGTGGCCGCGTGCGGCGGCCGACCTGGCGGCGCTGGCTCGCCCGGCGGCGCAGTCACCGGCATGACGGTGGGACGGCGCATTTCACGGCACACTCGGCACCATGACGACACCCCATTCCTTTGATCAGGCCCTGGTGCTCGACACCTTGGCCGAGGGCCACTACCGGGGCCAGACACACCCAGCCTACTGGAACATGGTCGGGCCCTTTGGCGGCATCACCGCGGCCACGGCGCTGCGCGCCATCCTGCTGCATCCCCGCTTGTTGGGTGAGCCCCTGTCGCTCACGGTCAACTACGCCGGGGCGCCCACCACTGGGCCGTTCACGGTCGATGCGACTCCGGTGCGCACCAACCGTTCGACCCAGCACTGGAACGTGTCCATCGTGCAGACCGGTGCCGACGGTGAGCCCGTGGTCACCACCACGGCCACGGCGGTCACGGCGGCGCGCCGCGACACCTGGAGCCTGGCCGACATGCCCATGCCCGAGGTGCCCCGGCCCGACACGCTGCAGCCCGTGCCGCCGGTGCCGGGCGTCGAATGGTTCAACCGCTACGACCTGCGGCCCGTGGCCGGTGCCTTGCCCCGGCAGTGGAACGGCCAGGGCGACAGCAGCCTCACGCAGCTGTGGATGCGCAACACGCCCGAGCGTGTGCTTGACTTCTGTGGGCTGGCGGCGCTGGCCGACGTGTTCTTTCCGCGCGTATGGCTGCGCCGCGCCGTGCATGTGCCCGCGGGCACCGTGTCCATCACGGTGTACTTCCATGCCAGCGCGCCGCAACTGCAGGCCACGGGCACGGGCTATGTGCTGGGCCAGGCGCGCGCGCAGGAGTTTCGCAACGGCTTTTTCGACCAGACCGCACAGCTGTGGAACGAGGCGGGCACCATGCTCGCCACCAGCCACCAGATCGTCTATTACAAAGAATGAGGGCCAGCGCGCCCTCGCAAGGATTTCCCATGAGCGAACCGCAGAACGACATCCTCGTGCACGCCGATGCAGGCGTCATGACCCTCACCTTCCACCGCGTGGACAAGAAGAACTCCATCACCCGCGCCATGTACGCGGCGCTGGCCGATGCGCTGGAAGCTGCTGCGCAGGACGCCAGCGTGCGCGTGGTGGTGCTGCAGGGCGACCCCACAGTCTTCAGCGCGGGCAACGACATTGGCGACTTTCTGCAGCAGCCACCGTCCTCGCAGGATTCGCCGGTGTTCCGCTTCCTGCGCGCCATCGCCAGCTTTCCCAAGCCAGTGATCGCCGCGGTCTGCGGCCCGGCCGTGGGCATTGGCACGACCATGCTGTTCCACTGTGACCTGGTCTATGCGGGGGACAACGCAGCCTTCTCCATGCCCTTCGTGAACCTGGGCCTGTGCCCCGAGGCTGCGTCCAGCCTGCTGGCGCCGCAGTTGCTGGGCTACCACCGTGCCGCAGAGGCACTGCTGCTGGGCGAGCCCTTCATGGCCGAGGCAGCGCTGGAGGTCGGGCTGGTCAACCGCGTGGTGCCGCCCACCGAATGCAACGCCGTGGCGCAAGCGCAGGCGCGCAAGCTCGCGGGCAAACCACTGTCTTCGCTGGTCGAGACCAAACGCCTGATGAAGCTGGGCCAGACCGCCCCCGTGCTCGAACGCATGGCCATCGAGGGGGACAGCTTCGGGCGCATGCTGGGCGAACCCGCTGCCCGTGAAGCCTTCACCGCGTTCATGCAGAAGCGCAAGCCAGACTTCAGCCAGTGCTGAATCAGTCATTCAAGGAAAATTGGCCGTTTGCGCCCGCCAATCAAGCGTAAGCAGCTATTAAAATAATAGCAATTGCAGCACCGGGCACAAGCCAATACCTCCATGACCAAATCCACCGCCACCTCGCCGCCATTCGAGCCCGAGTTCATCGCCGGGCTCAAGACGATCTTCGAGGAACGCATCGTGTTCAATCAGGTGCTGGGGCTCAAGATTGTCCGCATGGAGGCCGAGCGCGTGGCGGGTCGCATCGAGATGAAGCCCGAGCTGATCGGGCACTTCGCGCACAACCGCATCCACGGCGGTGTCATCAGCGCCGGGCTGGACGCCATGGGCGGGCTGGCCGTGATGGCGGCCATCGGTGCGCGCCACATGGACGAAGAACCCCTGCAGCGCCTGCACCGCTTTGCCAAACTGGGCACCATCGACCTGCGCATCGACTACCTGCGCCCCGGCATCGGCACGCACTTCGAACTGCGCGCCGAGGTGCTGCGCCTGGGCTCGCGCGTGGCCACTACGCGCATGGAGTTTCTGGGGGCGGACGGCAAACTGCTGTCCTCGGGCGCGGCGGCGTACATCGTGTCCTGACCCCGCCACAACTGTGTGGGGCTGCAAGCCTTGCAAGCGCATGCAACGCCTGAACCACCTGGTTACCGATCTTGCGCAATGCGCGGTGTTTTACCAGTGCGTGGCTTCTAGGATGGACTTTTGTCCCAAGGAGAAACGATGGCTGTGCAAAACCCCTTCTTCGGCAGGCGCGAACCCGACGCCCTGGCCCCCCGCTCACCCTCTGCGGCGCAGCCGCACCACCACAGCAATGGGGTGGCGCCATCCACCAGCGCGCCAACAGCGACTGCGCCGGTGGCCAGCAGCGCCCCCAAAAGCAGCACGGAACCCGTGGGCAGCAAGCTCACGGTAGGCCCCAACATCAAGCTCAAGGGGGTGGAGATCACCGACTGCGACACCCTGGTGGTGGAGGGCACGGTCGAGGCCACCATGGATTCGCGCGTGATCCAGATCGCCGAGCAGGGCGCATTCCGTGGCGCCGCAGAGATCGATATTGCCGAGATCCGGGGCGAGTTCAGCGGCACGCTCACGGCACGCCACAAGCTCGTGATCCACGGCACCGGCAAGGTCAGCGGCAAGGTGCGCTATGGCAAGCTGGTGATCGAGGAGGGCGGCCAGCTCAGCGGCGAGGTGGAAATGGGCACGGGCGCTGCCTTGACCCGCGCCCGGCCCGAGCCTGCCAGCGCCCTGGCCGCATGACGGGTTTTTGCCAAGCATTTGCTTGCTGAAATCCTGAAACCCGGCTAAGGTGCCGGGCATGGATGCGCAGGGCACAGATTCTCCCGAGGCGCCCCGGCGCGCCCGGGGGCGTCCGCGCAAGCTGCCCGATGCGCGCGACGAAGGCAACCGCCGCCGCGAATTGCTGCGCGGCGCGGCCCGCCTGTTCCGCAGCCGGGGCTTCGCCGCCGTCAGCACGCGCGACATCGCGGCCGCAGCGGGCATGCAAAGCGGCTCGCCCTTCTACCATTTCGAGAGCAAAAGCGCGTTGCTGCACGCCGTCATGCACGAAGGCATGGAGCATGCCGTGCGCAGCCAGCAGGCGGCACTCGATGGCGTGCGCGCCGATGCGCTGCCGCAAGAGCGCCTGGCTGCCTTGGTGCGCCACCATTTTGAAATCCTGTTCGGCCCCGAGGGCGACTTCATCCCCGTGATGCTGTACGAATGGCGCTCGCTCACGCCGGAGCAGCGCCACTCCATCGCACGCCTCAAGACCGTGTACGAGGCCCCCTGGATGCCCGTGCTGCAGGCCTTGCACCAGCAGGGGCGGCTGTGCACCGCGCCACCGCTGGCGCGCCTGTTCATTCTGGGCGCGCTCAACTGGGCGGTGCAGTGGTACCGGCCCGATGGCCCCCTGTCGCTCGATGCGCTGGCGCAGCAGGCGCTGGCCTTGTTTCTGGGGCCGCCCGCCGCAGAGCCCTTCCACCTTTCCGCCCAACCCTTGGAGACCCCGGCATGAGCCTTTCCTTCCAGACCACCACCGAGAACAAGGTCTTGCACCTGCGCTTTGGCCAGGCAGGTGTGCGCAACCTCATGGACGATGCCTGGTTCGACGCGCTGGAGGCCCACCTGGCCCGCGCTGCCGAAGACCCCGGCGTGCGCGTGGTGCTGCTCAGCGCCGAGGGCGATGCCTTTTGCTCGGGCGCCAACCTCAAGAGCGTGCAGCACGGCCTGCTGGCCGAGGGCTACGAGAAATCGGCGCTCTCGCGCCTGCTGCGCCGCCTGACGACGTTCGACAAGCCCATCGTGGCGGCGGTGCATGGCCTGGCCATTGGCGGCGGCAGCACGCTGCTGCTGCATTGCGATTTTGTGCATGCGGCCCAGGGCACGCGTTTTCAACTGCCCTTCGCACGCCTGGGGCTGGTGCCCGAGTTCGGCTCCAGCTACCTGTTGCCCATGAATGCCGGCATGCGCCTGGCCAGCCAGCTCGTGCTGCTGGGCGAGCCGTTTGACGCCGATACCGCGCTGCGCGCCGGTTTGCTCACCACCGTGGAACCCGCAGGCCAGGAACTGGCGCGTGCGCGCCAGACGGCAGAAGCCCTGGCGCAATTGGCACCGGGCCCCGTGGCAAGCGCCAAGCGCCTGTTGCGCCAGGGCCACCAGGCCGCGCTGCAGGCCGCGCTGGCTGCCGAGGGCGAAGCCCTGCAGCACAGCGTGCAGTCGCCCGAACTGGCCGAGGCGGTGATGGCCTTTATCGAGAAGCGCCCGCCGGATTTTTCTCGGTTTTAGGCTGTGCCCTGCGCCTGCGCCTGCGGCACTGGGCGTGGGCGCCCTTCGCTGTCAATGGCCACATAGGTCAGGCGCGCCTCGGTCACCTTCACGTAGTCACCCTGCTGGGCAAAGCGCTCGGCAAACACCTCCACTTCCACGGTGATGGAGGTGCGGCCCACGCGCGTCACGCTGGCAAAGAAAGACAGGATGTCGCCCACGCGCACCGGGTGCCGGAAGATGAATTCATTGACCGCCACCGTGGCCATGCGGCCCTGTGCCAGCCGCGCGGGCAGAACAGAGCCTGCCAGGTCCACCTGTGCCATCACCCAGCCGCCAAAGATGTCGCCATTGCCGTTGGTGTCGGCGGGCATGGGGATGACCTTGAGCACCAGTTCCTTGTCGGTGGGTAAAGAGGCGGCGGGGCGGTCGGAATGCTGGGACATGGGCACAATCTCGGGTGTTGTCTGATCTTTGGATTGTCTCCCATGCGCCGCCACGGCGAATCTGCTCCTCCCCCCTCGCCGCTTGAAGCTGCCCGCCCGCGCTCCGACTGGGCCACCCTGGGCCGCCTGCTGCCCTACCTGTGGCAATACAAGGGCCGGGTGCTGGCCGCCATCGCCTTCATGGTCGGCGCCAAGCTGGCCAACGTGGGCGTGCCGCTGCTGCTCAAGCAACTGGTGGACGCCATGGACGTGTCGCCCGGCGCCGCCACGGCGCTGCTGGTGGTGCCCGTGGGCCTGCTGCTGGCCTACGGGATGCTGCGCCTGTCCACCTCGCTGTTCAATGAGCTGCGCGAACTGGTGTTTGCCAAGGCCACGCACGGCGCGGCGCGCAGCATTGCGCTGCAGACCTTTCAACACCTGCATGGGCTGAGCCTGCGTTTTCACCTGGAGCGCCAGACCGGCGGCATGACGCGCGACATCGAGCGCGGTGTGCGCGGCATCGAGTCGCTGGTGTCGTTTGCGCTGTTCAACATTCTGGCCACCCTGGTCGAGGTGCTGCTGGTGCTCACGGTGCTGGGCACACGCTTCGATGTGGGGTTTGCCGTCATCACGCTCACGGCCTTGCTGTGCTACATCGCCTACACCGTGCTGGTGACCGAGTGGCGCACGCAGTTCCGGCGCGAGGCCAACGAGTTTGATTCGGCCGCGCACACCAAGGCGGTCGATTCGCTGCTCAACTACGAAACGGTCAAGTACTTCAACAACGAGCAGTTCGAGGCGCGGCGCTACGACGAGAGCCTGGAGCGCCTGCGGCGTGCGCGCCTCAAGAGCCAGAGCACGCTGTCCCTGCTCAACACCGGGCAACAGCTCATCATCGCCATCGGGCTGGTGGCCATGCTCTGGCGCGCCACGCAGGGCGTGGCCGAGGGGCGGCTGACGCTGGGCGATCTGGTCATGGTCAATGCCTTCATGATCCAGATCTACATCCCGCTCAACTTCCTGGGCGTGATCTACCGCGAGATCAAGCAGAGCCTGACCGACCTGGACAAGATGTTCACCCTCATGGACCGGGAGCGCGAAGTGACCGACGCTCCAGGCGCCACCGCGCTGACAGGGCTGGCGGCGCCCACGGTGCGGTTCGAGGACGTGCACTTTGCCTATGAGCCCAGCCGTCCCATCCTCAATGGGGTGAGCTTCGAGATTCCGGCGGGCAGAACGGTCGCCGTGGTCGGGCCCTCGGGCGCTGGCAAGTCCACGCTCTCGCGCCTGTTGTTCCGCTTTTATGACGTGCAGGCCGGGCGCATCTGCATTGCCGGGCAGGACATCCGCAGCGTGACGCAGGAAAGCCTGCGCCGCGCCATCGGCATCGTGCCGCAGGACACGGTGCTGTTCAACGACACCGTGGCCTACAACATTGCCTACGGTCGCCCGGACGCCTCGCAGGATGAGGTGGAGCAGGCCGCACGCGCGGCGCACATCCATGGCTTCATCGCCGCCACGCCCAAGGGCTACGCCACCATGGTGGGCGAGCGGGGGCTCAAGCTCTCGGGCGGTGAAAAGCAGCGCGTGGCCATTGCGCGCACGCTGCTCAAGAACCCGCCCATCCTGATCTTCGACGAGGCCACCTCGGCGCTGGACTCGCAGAATGAGCGCGCCATCCAGGCCGAACTGCGCCAGGTGGCGCAGGGCAAGACCACGCTGGTGATTGCGCACCGCCTTTCCACCGTGGTGGACGCCCACGAAATTCTGGTCATGGACGCGGGGCGCATCGTCGAGCGCGGCACGCACGCCGCTCTGCTGGCGGCGGGCGGGCGCTACGCGCACATGTGGGCCTTGCAGCAATCGGGGCAGGAGGCTTGAGTCGCTGCACCCGAGCGCATGCGCGCTTGCCCCTATAGGCAGCGCGGGGGGCATAAAGATAATTCCCCCATGGAAACCAAATGGCTTGAGGATTTTGTCAGTCTGGCGGAGACACGCAGTTTCAGCCGATCTGCGCAGCTGCGGCATGTCACGCAACCGGCTTTCTCGCGCCGCATCCAGGCGCTGGAGGCCTGGGCGGGGACCGATCTGGTGGACCGCAGCTCCTACCCCACCCGGCTGACGGGAGCGGGCAAGACGCTGTACGACCAGTCGCTGGAAATCCTGCAGGCGCTGCAGAACACGCGCGCCATGCTGCGCGCGCACAGTGTCACCAGCCAGGACATGATCGAGTTTGCCGTGCCGCACACGCTGGCGTTCACCTTCTTTCCCGCCTGGGTGTCCAGCTTGTGCGCCAAGTTCGGGCCTTTCAAGAGTCGGCTCATCGCCCTGAACGTGCACGATGCGTTGATGCGCCTGGTCGAGGGCAGTTGTGACCTGCTCATCACCTACCACCACGACTCGCAGCCTTTCCAGCTTGACGCCGAGCGCTACGAGATGGTCAGCCTGGGCAAAGAGGTGCTGGCCCCCTACAGCCGCCCGGATGCAGAAGGCCGTCCCCTGCATGGCCTGCCCGGCAAACCGGGCCAGCCCTTGCCCTACCTGGGCTATGCGCCGGGTGCCTACTTGGGCCGGGTCACGGAGCTGATTCTCAAACAGTCGGCCACCCCCATTCACCTGGACCGGGTGTACGAGACCGACATGGCCGAGGGCCTCAAGGCCATGGCACTGGAAGGGCAGGGCGTGGCCTTTTTGCCTTACAGCGCCGTGAAAAAGGAACTGAAGGCGCGCCGCCTGGTCAGTGCCGCCCCGCCGGGGGTGGAGCAGTTGCAGATGGTGATGGACGTGCGCGCCTACCGTGAAAGGCCATCGGGCAAGGATGTGGCCAAGGGAACCGCACAGGCGTTGTGGGACTACCTGCAGGCCCAGGCGGGTGCGGGGCTTGTATAAAAATATTTCATAGTTGCGCGCGGATTCAGCATTGGCAATGCGTGAAGGGCAGACTCACCATCCGCGCCTTGACGCTTTTTCGGGAACCAACATGACCACCCTCAGGACTCTTGCCGCTGGCCTTGCGCTGCTGTGCAGCGCGGCCGCGGTGCCTGCGCAAACGGTGCTGGAGCGTGTCGCTGCGGGCGGCAAGCTGGTGGTGGCGCACCGTGAGTCGTCGGTACCGTTTTCGTATGTGGTCGATGGCAAGCCCATCGGCTATGCCATGGATTTGTGCCTGCGCATTGCCGAGGCCGTGCGCAAGAAAACAGGCATGAAGGACATGCCGGTGCAGTTCCTCATGGTCACCCCGGCCAACCGCATCGCCATGGTCGAGGAGGGCAAGGCCGACCTGGAGTGCGGTTCCACCACCAACAATGCCGAGCGGCGCCAGAAGGTGGGGTTCATCATTCCCCATTTCATCACCGGGGCGCGACTGCTGGTCAAGGCGTCCAGCCCGGTGGATCGGATTGAAGACCTCATGGGCCGAAAGCTGGTGTCCACCAAGGGCACTACGCCGCTCAAGGCGGTGGTGCAAGCCAACCGCGAGCGGCTGATGGGTCTGACCATCGAAGAAGCGCCCGACCATGCGCGAGGCGTTGAAATGGTGGAAAAGGGCGAGGCCGACGCCTTTCTGATGGACGACGTGCTGCTGTACGGTTTGGCGGCCAACCGGCCCGACCCCAAGGCCTTCAAGGTGGTAGGCCGTTTCCTAACCACCGAGCCCCTGGCCATCATGCTGCCCAAGAACGATGCGGCGTTCAAGAAGGTGGTGGACGAGGAGATGCGCCGCCTCATCACCAGCCGCGAGATCTACGACATTTACGACAAATGGTTCCTGCGCCCTATCCCGCCCAAGGGCACGGCCTTGAACATGCCCGTCAGCTACCTGCTGCGTGATTTCTGGAAGTACCCCACCGATTTCGTTCCATTCTGAATCCGGGTGGCGCGCGCTGCGCGTTGCCGGTTACCATGGTGCGGCGTCTGTGCTGGCTTGGCGGGCCCGCGCAGATAATCGCACCGACCTCTCTGTTTTTTTCGTTGACCCATAAGGAGACATACATGAAGAAACCCCTGCTTGCCGCTGCCATCACCCTGCTGGCTGCCGGTACCGCCATGGCGCAAGCCAACGACACGCTCGCCAAGATCAAGGGCGCCGGCAGCATCACCCTGGGGGTGCGCGAGTCCTCCGGCCTGTCCTACACGCTGGGCGGTGGCAAGTACGTCGGCTTCCACACCGAGATGGCCGAAGTCATCGTGTCTGACCTGCAAAAGCAGCTCGGCCTGGCCAAGCTGGAGATCAAGTACCAGCCCGTGACCTCGCAGAACCGCATTCCGCTGGTGACCAACGGCACGGTGGATCTGGAGTGCGGCTCTACCACCAACAACGCTGCGCGCCAAAAGGATGTGGCCTTTGCCGTGACCACCTACGTGGAAGAAGTGCGCATGGTCGTCAAGGCCAACTCGGGTATCGCGTCCATCAAGGACCTGAACGGCAAGACCGTGGCCACCACCACCGGCACCACCTCGGTGCAAACCCTGCGCAAGCACGAGCGCGCTGGCGGTGTGGACTTCAAGGAGGTGTACGGCAAGGACCATGCCGACAGCTTCCTGATGCTGGAAACCGGCCGTGCCGACGCCTTCGTGATGGACGGCTCCATCCTGGCCGCCAACATCTCCAAGGCCAAGACCCCGGCCGACTTCAAGATCGTGGGTGAAGTGCTGAACGTTGAGCCCATCGCCTGCATGCTGCGCAAGGACGACCCCGCTTTCAAGAAGGCCGTGGACGACTCCATCAAGCGCCAGATCAAGGACGGTTCGCTTGCCAAGCTGTATGACAAGTGGTTCATGCAGCCCGTGCCTCCCACCAACCTGGCCATTGGCCTGCCCCTGTCCGCAGCCACCAAGGACGCCTGGGCCAACCCCAACGACAAGCCCATGGAAGACTACGCCAAGAAGTAATCCCGGGTAGGAGCCGCCCCTTCGGACCAACGGTTTGAAGGGGCTTTTTTGTTGGGCGCATGCAGGCCGAGATGCCTGCAGCGTCGTATTGAATAAGGAATCATCCTATGAGCTGGGATTGGCAGGTGTTCTGCGAGGACGCGCTGACAAGGGAGGCGATTCAAGGCTGCTTTGGCAAGGGCGGCGATATCACCTACCTGGACTGGATGCTGTCAGCATGGGGTTGGACCGTGTCGGTATCGGTGCTGGCGCTGGCGCTGGCGCTGGTGGTGGGGGCGTTGGTGGGCACATTGCGCACCTTGGAGGGCAGGCCCATGGTCGTTCGACTGGGGAACGCGTGGGTGGAAATGTTCCGCAACATTCCACTGCTGGTGCAGATTTTCCTGTGGTACCACGTCGTGCCCACGCTGTTCCCGGTGATGCGCGGCGTCTCCGGCTTTGTGCTGGTGGTGCTGGCGCTGGGCTTCTTTACCTCGGCTCGTATCGCCGAGCAGGTGCGCTCGGGCATCCAGGCACTGCCGCGCGGCCAGCGCTATGCGGGCATGGCCATGGGTTTCACCACCTTCCAGACCTACCGCTATGTGCTCTTGCCCATGGCGTTTCGCATCATCATTCCGCCGCTGACCAGCGAGACGATGAACATCTTCAAGAATTCTTCGGTGGCCTTCGCCGTGTCGGTGGCAGAGCTCACCATGTTCGCCATGCAGGCGCAGGAAGAAACCTCACGCGGCATCGAGGTGTACCTGGCCGTCACGGGTCTGTACATCGTTTCGGCCTTTGCCATCAACCGCGTCATGGCCTTCATCGAGAAGCGCTCGCGCGTGCCCGGCCTGATCGTGGCTGGCGGATCGGGAGGCCACTGACATGAACCTCGCTCTGGACTTTTCCTTCTACAACTGGGACCTGATCAGCAACTTTGTGCTCAAGGGCCTGTACTTCAGCGTGATGCTCACCGTGGTGGCCACCATCGGCGGCATTCTGTTCGGCACAGTGCTGGCGCTCATGCGTCTGTCCGGCAAGAAATGGCTGGTCGTTCCGGCCACCATCTATGTCAACGGCATGCGCAGCATTCCGCTGGTCATGGTGATCCTGTGGTTCTTCCTGCTGGTGCCAGCCATCATCGGCAGGCCCATCGGTGCCGAGGTATCGGCCGTGGTCACCTTCATCGCCTTCGAGGCGGCCTACTTCAGCGAGATCATGCGTGCGGGCATCCAGTCCATTCCACGTGGGCAGGTGTTTGCAGGCCAGGCGCTGGGCATGACCTATGGCCAGAACATGAAGCTCGTGATCCTGCCGCAGGCTTTCCGCAACATGCTGCCGGTGCTGCTCACGCAGACCATCATCTTGTTCCAGGACACCTCGCTGGTCTATGCCATCGGCGCCTACGACATGCTCAAGGGCTTCGAGGTGGCAGGCAAGAACTTCGGGCGCCCCATCGAAGCCTATCTGGCGGCGGCGGTGCTCTACTTCATCATTTGCTACGCCCTGTCCTGGACGGTCAAGCGACTGCACCAAAAGATCGCCATCATCCGCTGATGGCCACCGCGTGAGGAATTTCAAAAATGATCGAACTCAAGAACGTTTCCAAGTGGTACGGCTCCTTCCAGGTGCTCAACGACTGCTCCACCAGCATCAGCAAGGGTGAGGTGGTGGTGGTGTGCGGCCCTTCAGGCTCGGGCAAGTCCACGCTCATCAAGACCATCAACGCGCTCGAACCCATCCAGAAGGGCGAAATCTACGTGGACGGCACGGCCATCCATGACCCCAAGACCGACCTGCCCAAGCTGCGCTCGCGCGTGGGCATGGTGTTCCAGCACTTCGAGCTGTTCCCCCACCTGTCGGTGACGGACAACCTCACCATCGCGCAGATCAAGGTGCTGGGCCGCAGTGCCGACGACGCCAAGAAGCGCGGCCTCAAGATGCTGGAGCGCGTGGGCCTGATCGCCCACAAGGACAAGTTCCCCGGCCAGCTCTCGGGCGGCCAGCAGCAGCGTGTGGCCATTGCGCGCGCGCTCTCGATGGACCCCATCGTCATGCTGTTCGACGAACCCACCTCGGCGCTGGACCCCGAAATGGTGGGCGAGGTGCTGGACGTGATGGTGGGCCTGGCCAACGAGGGCATGACCATGATGTGCGTGACGCACGAAATGGGGTTTGCCAAGCGTGTGAGCAACCGGGTGATCTTCATGGACGTGGGCGGCAAGATCCTGGAAGACTGCTCCAAGGAAGAATTCTTCGGCAACCCCGACGCACGCCAGCCGCGCACCAAGGACTTCCTCAACAAGATCCTGCAGCACTGATAGGGACAACCCCCTGAGCGGCTGCGCCGCTTCCCCCTTCTCTCGGCTTCGCCGGGAAGGGGGACGCCACCAGCGCGGCGGGGCGGCCCTTGCGCGGTGGCCCTGGTCTGGGCCGCGCGATCATTGAGGCCGTCGGCTCTTCACAGCACCTTTGGACGCTTTTTGGTGCCTTTTTTGCTTCCAGGCTACATGCAGAAAGCGCTGGATGCTATGGTTTTGGGAGTTGCTGGCAGGGTGGGACAATGCTGCCCATGACAGCCACGCCCCACACCCTCACCATCACCCGCCCCGACGACTGGCACCTGCACGTGCGCGACGGCGCGCCGCTGCACACCGTGGTGCCGCACACCGCCGCCCAGTTTGGCCGCGCCATCATCATGCCCAACCTGCGCCCGCCCGTGACCACGGCGCAGCAGGCGCTGGAGTACAAGCAGCGCATCCTGGCGGCCGTGCCGCAGGGCGTGGCGTTCGAGCCGCTGATGACGCTCTACCTCACCGACAACCTGCCGCCCGACGAGATTGCGCGGGCCAAGGACGCAGGCGTGGTCGCCTGCAAGCTCTACCCCGCAGGCGCCACCACCAACAGCGACGCGGGCGTCACCGACTTGCGCAAGACCTATAAAACGTTGGAGGCCATGCAAAAGGCCGGCTTGCTGCTGCTGGTACATGGCGAGGTCACCAGCCCCGACATCGACCTGTTCGACCGCGAGGCCGTGTTCATCGAGCAGCAGCTCATCCCGCTGCGCCGGGACTTCCCCGAGCTGAAAATCGTTTTCGAGCACATCACCACCCAGGAAGCCGCGCAGTACGTGCAAGAGGCCGACCGCTTCACCGCGGCCACGCTCACGGCGCACCATCTGCTCTACAACCGCAACGCCATCTTCACCGGCGGCATCCGCCCGCACTACTACTGCCTGCCCGTGCTCAAGCGCGAAGTGCACCGCCAGGCGCTGGTGCAGGCAGCTACCAGCGGCAGCCCCAGGTTCTTCCTGGGCACCGACAGCGCGCCGCACCCCGCGCACCTCAAGGAACACGCCAGTGGCTGCGCGGGTTGCTACACGGCGCACGCGGCCATCGAGATGTACGCCGAGGCCTTCGACAACGCCGGGGCGCTCGACAAGCTGGAGGGTTTCGCCAGCTTCCACGGCCCGGACTTCTACGGCCTGCCGCGCAACCAGGGCACCATCACCCTGCGCCGCGAAAGCTGGACGCCCCCCGAGCACTTCGCCTTCGGCGAGGCCGAACTCAAGCCGCTGCGTGCCGGAGAGGCACTGCCCTGGAAATGTGTTCAGGTTTAAACGAAAATGCCACGCAGCGCCCGTAAATAAAGCGCCAACAGCTATCAAAATGATAGCAAAATCAAATCCCAGGGCCTGCCTGGGCGAACCTTTCCTTTTATGATGGGTCTCTTGTAAGCCGCGCCCAGGGCCCTGCCCCGCGCGGCTTGAAGGATTGCCGGGCCACCCCCATGTGATCCTCCCAGTTCCCACAACCAACCACTTTTTTTGTGGAGCACCATGAAACGCATCGTCCTGTTCCTGCTGACCAACATCGCCGTGGTGGCCGTGCTTGGCATCGTGGCCAGCCTGCTTGGCGTCAACCGTTTTCTCACCGCCAACGGGCTGAACCTTGGCGCGCTGCTCGGCTTCGCCTTCATCATGGGTTTTGGCGGCGCCTTCATCTCGCTGCTCATGAGCAAGCCCATGGCCAAGTGGAGCGCCGGGGTGCAAATCATTGACGGCACGCGCTCTGCCGACGAGGCCTGGATCGTCGAGACCGTGCGCAAGTTTGCCGACAAGGCCGGCATCGGCATGCCCGAGGTCGGCATCTTCGAGGGCGACCCCAACGCCTTTGCCACGGGTGCGTTCAAGAACTCGGCCCTGGTGGCCGTGTCCATCGGCCTGCTGCAGAACATGACGCACGAGGAAGTCGAGGCCGTCATCGGCCACGAAGTGGCGCACATCGCCAACGGCGACATGGTCACCATGACGCTGATCCAGGGTGTGATGAACACCTTTGTGGTGTTCCTCTCGCGCGTCATCGGTTATGCCGTGGACAGCTTTCTGCGCAAGAACGACGAGAACAGCTCCGGCCCCGGCATTGGCTACATGGTCACCACCATCGTGCTCGACATCGTGCTCGGTTTCCTCGCAGCCATCATCGTGGCCTGGTTCTCGCGCCAGCGTGAATTCCGTGCCGACGCCGGTGCCGCCCAGCTCATGGGCCGCCGCCAGCCCATGATCAACGCCCTGGCCCGCCTGGGCGGTGTGCACACGCAGGAGTTGCCCAAGAGCATGGCCGCCATGGGCATTGCCGGTGGCATTGGCAAACTGTTCAGCACCCACCCGCCCATCGAAGAGCGCATTGCTGCCTTGCAGAACATGCAGAACCAGGGCTGATCGCGGCCCGGCCGCTGCGATCACCACACAAGCGCCAGGTGGCTTCGGTCCCTGGCGCTTTTTTGCTGCCAGCCCGCTGCAAGCGCCCAGCACGGCAAGCAAGCCCCCTGCGCCGCCGCTCTGCAGTGGGCTATGCTGCCGGGCAACAGCATCGGGCCCCGGCTGTGCATTCCCAGAACAAGACATTCGCTCCCGCATGAACCAACAAACCCTCTCCGCCTTCATCTGGTCCGTGGCCGACCTGCTGCGCGGTGATTACAAGCAATCCGACTACGGCAAGGTCATCCTGCCCTTCACCGTGCTGCGGCGCCTGGACTGCGTGTTAGAGGCCACCAAGCCCGCCGTACTGGCCGAGCTGGCCGCCAAGCAGGCGCAGGGCGTCAACCCCGAGCCCTTCCTGCTGCGCAAGGCGGGCCAGAGCTTCTACAACACCTCCACGCTCGACCTCCAAAAGCTGCGGGGCGACCCCGACCACATTGCGCAAAACCTGTTCAGCTACGTGCAGGCGTTCTCGCCCGCCGTGCGCGATGTGTTCGAGCGTTTTGAATTTCACACCCAGGTCGAGCGCCTGGCCAAGGCCGGGCTGCTGTACCAGGTGGCCGAAAAGTTCGCCCAGATCGACCTGCACCCCGAGGTGGTCAGTAACATGCAAATGGGCCTGGTGTTCGAGGAGCTGATCCGCAAGTTCGCCGAAATCAGCAACGAGACCGCCGGGGAGCACTTCACCCCGCGTGAGGTCATCCGGCTCATGGTCAACCTCATCTTCATTGAAGACGACGCCATCCTCAGCAAGCCCGGCGTGGTGCGCACCATCTACGACCCCACCGCCGGCACGGGCGGCATGCTCAGCGTGGCGGGCGAATACCTGGCCGAGCACAACCCCCAGGCGCGCCTGACCGTGTTTGGCCAGGAGCTCAACCCCGAGTCGTACGCCATCTGCAAGGCCGACATGCTCATCAAGGGCCAGGACGTGGCCAACATCGCCTTTGGCAACACCCTCAGCGACGACGGCCACGCGCACAAGCGGTTCGACTACATGCTCTCCAACCCACCCTTTGGTGTGGAGTGGAAAAAGGTCGAAAAGGAAGTGCGCAAAGAGCACGAGCAGCAGGGCTACAACGGGCGCTTCGGCCCCGGCCTGCCCCGCGTGTCGGATGGCTCCATGCTGTTTTTGCTGCACCTGCTGAGCAAGATGCGCCCGGCGCAGGAGGGCGGCAGCCGCTTTGGCATCGTGCTCAACGGTTCACCGCTGTTCACCGGCGGCGCGGGCTCGGGCGAATCCGAAATCCGCCGCTACGTGCTGGAGAACGACCTGTGCGAAGCCATCGTCGGCCTGCCCACCGACATGTTCTACAACACCGGCATCAGCACCTACGTCTGGATCATCAGCAACCGCAAGCCCGCAGCGCGCAAGGGCAAGGTGCAGCTGATTGATGCGTCCGGCATGTGGCAGAAGATGCGCAAAAGCCTGGGCTCCAAGCGCAAGGAACTGAGCGACGCCCACATCGAGCGCATCACCCGCCTGTTTGGCGACTTTGCCGAGGCCCACGACGACGACGGCACCCCCATCAGCCGCATCTTCGACAACGAAGCCTTTGGCTACCACAGCATCACCGTGGAGCGCCCGCTGCGCGACGAAGCGGGCAACATCGTGCTGGGCCAAAAAGGCAAGCAAAAAGGCAAGCCCCAGCCCGACGCCAGCCTGCGCGACACCGAGAACGTGCCCTACACCGAAGACGTGGGCGAGTACTTCCGGCGCGAAGTGCTGCCCCACGCCCCCGACGCCTGGATCGACCCCGAAAAGACCAAGGTGGGCTACGAGATTCCGTTCAACCGGCACTTCTACGTGTTCAAACCGCCGCGCCCGCTGGCCGAGATTGACGCAGAGCTGAAGCAAACCACCGACCGCATCCTGGAGATGATCAAGGGGCTGTCGGCATGAGGCGCGCCGTGATCCTGCGCAACAGCGCAAATAATCTCAAATTGAGATAAACTGGCCGTGCGCATCATCAGCAACAGTGCCTTGCGTGCGTTCATTGCCGACCACCCCCAGGCAGAGATGGCTTTGCAAGGCTGGCGGCGGGTGATTGAAAAAAACCGCTTTGCACATTGGGCAGAGCTCAAGGCGGCCTTCAACACCGTGGACAAGGTGGGTGACTTGGCCGTGTTCGACATTGGCGGCAACAAATACCGGCTGATCGCCTACATCCGCTTTGAGGCACAGGTGGTTTACATCAAAGCGGTACTCACACACCGCGACTACGACAAAGGAGCATGGAAACCATGAACGCAGCCATCGACACGCGCCACCTGCTCCCGGCCTGGGAGCAGTTTCGCGCCGCCACCGAGATTGCCCCCATCCGTAGCGAAGCCCACTACGCCCGCATGACCGCCATGCTGGAGCACCTGCTCGACACCGCACAGGGCGACGAGCACCACCCCGCCATGGAACTGGCCGACATCGTGGGCGACCTGATTGAAGACTACGAGGGCCGCCACCACCGCCTGCCAGAGGCCACCGGCGTGCAGGCGCTCAAATTCCTGATGGAGCAGCACGGCCTGCGCCAGAGCGAGTTGCCCGAAATTGGCAGCCAGGGCGTGGTGTCTGAAATCCTCGGCGGCAAGCGCGAGTTGAACCTGCGCCAGGTGCGCGCACTGGCAGCGCGCTTTGGCGTGTCGGCGGCCACTTTTGTGTGAAGCGAGGCATGAGTTTTCCGAAACACCCGGCGACCAAGGACAGTGGGGGGGCATGGGTAGAAGAGGTGCCGGAGCATTCCCCCGCCTCGCCGCCGCAAGACAGCGCCTTTGCACAGGTCATCGAACTGATTGCCACAAGCCGCCAGCGTGCGCTGCAGGCAGTCAACACCACCTTGATTGACCTGTATTGGCAGGTGGGCGCCATCATCAGCTGCAAGATTGCCGCCGCCGAATGGGGTGACGGCGTGGTGACCCAACTGGCTGCCCACATTGCCCAGACGCAGCCGGGCCTGCGTGGCTTTACGCGCCCCAACCTGTTTCGGATGCGCCAGTTCTACGAGGCTTACCAGGGAGACGAAAAAGTCTCACCGCTGGTGAGACAACTGCCCTGGACGCACAACATCATCATCCTGAGCCAGGGCAAAAGCGCACAGGAACGCGAGTTCTATCTGCGCATGGCCATGCAGGAGCGCTGGAGCAAACGGGAGCTGGAGCGCCAGTTCCGGCTCGCCTTGTTCGAGCGGGCCGTGCTGCAACCGGCCAAAGTGTCGCCACTGGTGGCACAAACCCACCCAGGCGCAGTGCAGGTGTTTCGGGACGCCTACATGGTCGAGTTTCTGTCCCTGCCCGAAGGCCACAGCGAAGCCGACTTGCACCAGGGCCTGTTGAACCAGCTCAAAGCCTTTTTGACCGAGCTGGGGCGCGACTTCTGTTTTGTGGGCTCGGAAGTTCTGCTGCAGGTGGGCCAGCGCGACTTTGCGCTGGATCTGCTGTTTTTTCACCGGGGACTGAACTGCCTGGTCGCTATCGAGCTGAAGGTCGGGCGTTTTGAGCCTGAATACCTGGGCAAGCTCTCGTTCTACCTGGAGGCGCTGGACCGCGATGTGCGCAAGCCGCATGAGAACCCGTCCATCGGCGTGCTGCTGTGTGCCAGCAAGGACGACGAGGTGGTCGAATACGCCCTCAGCCGCAGCGCCTCGCCCGCCCTGATTGCCCAATACCAGACGCAACTGCCCAACAAAGCTTTGCTGCAGGCCAAGCTGCATGAGTTCTACCAACTGAACATGGCCAATGCAGGAGGCGAGGCATGAGTTTTCCGCGATACCCGGAGTACAAGGACAGTGGGGTGCAGTGGCTGGGGGAGGTGCCGGGGCATTGGGGCGTGGATCGCCTCAAAGCATCCATCGTCACCTCCAAAAACGGCATCTGGGGCGAAGAGCCGAAGGGCAATGAAGACGATACGCCTTGCGTGCGGGTTGCCGACTTTGACCGCCGAAAGCTCAGGGTCGAATTGGCGGAGCCAACCATCCGAAACGTCACCAGCCGGGAGCGTGAAGGGCGAACCCTGAACAAGGGTGATTTGTTGCTTGAAAAATCGGGTGGTGGCGAAAACCAACCTGTTGGCTGTGTCGTCTTGTATGACGATGAACGCCCTGCTGTGTGCTCGAATTTCGTGGCGCGCGTGCAGTTGAAACCGGGAATGGTTTCATCTTATTGGCGCTACGTACACGCTGCTGCCTACGCCGTAAGGCTGACGACTGGCTCGATCAATCAAACGTCCGGTATTCAAAACCTGGATCAAGATCGGTATTACAACGAGCGCGCAGTATTCCCGCCGCCCGCAGAACAAACCACCATCGCCGCCTTCCTCGACCGCGAAACCGCCAAGATCGACGCGCTGGTGGCCGAGCAGGAAAAGCTGATCGCCCTGCTGCAGGAAAAGCGCCAGGCCGTCATCTCCCACGCTGTGACCAAGGGGCTGGACCCGAACGTGCCGATGAAGGATTCGGGCGTGGAGTGGCTGGGGGAGGTGCCGGGGCATTGGGAAGTTCTACCGCTGAAAAGAGTTTCCCCTCAGCAAACGGTCGGCATCGTTGTGAACCCATCTGAATACGTTACCGACGAGGGACTTCCTTTTATTTACGGCGGGGACATATCGGAGGGACGGATTGACTACATCTCTTCACGTCGAATTTCCCCGGAAGACAGCCAACGCAATGCCAAGACTCAATTGAGAGCTGGTGACTTGCTGACGGTCCGCGTTGGTGCCCCAGGTATCACCGCAGTTGTTCCACCGGAATGTGAAGGGGGTAACTGTGCGTCAGTGATGTTGGTCCGGCAAGGTGGGTTCAATTCAGATTGGCTGTGCTACGCAATGAACAGCCGCGTGGTTCGCTATCAAGTGGAGATCGTTCAATACGGCGCAGCACAAGAGCAGTTCAACATCAACCACGCCGTCGAATTCGTTATCCCCTGCCCACCCCGCGCAGAGCAAGACGCCTTGGCCGCATTTTTGACAAACGAAGCAACGAGGCTTGGAAGCCTAGAAGCCGAAGCCCGCTCCGCCATCATCCTCCTGCAAGAACGCCGCACCGCCCTGATCTCCGCCGCCGTCACCGGCCAGATCGACGTGCGTGGTCTGGTCGGCAGCGCAAATGCTCCTGATTCAATAGCTGCCAGCGCTTATCCAGCAAGCGCTTGAGGCCATTTTCATTCAAATTTTCATGCACTGCCTGTCACAAGGCTGCCGTGTCAGGGCGCATCTGTGCATTCACCCCGGCCCCACTCCTGACGGAGCCGCCTTGCGCACCCTGGTCCATCGCCTGGCTGACCACGCCGTGCAGCGCCCGGGGCAAGTGCCCGATCCTGGAGTGGGTGGCCCCACCGCCCCACCGGGAGGCGTGCCGTGTCTTTACAGGTGGGCAGGGCTGATGTCAAATAACAGTTATTAACTGTTAGGAAAATGCCATGCCCACCAGCGTCGCACTCAGCGCTCACTTTGAGAACTTCGTCCGCAACCAAGTCGAGTCCGGTCGGTACAACAACGCCAGCGAAGTGGTTCGTGCCGGACTGCGCCTGCTCGAAGACCAGCAAAAACAGGCCGAGCTGCAACAGGAAGCCATGAAGGCAGCCATTGCTGCGGGCCTTGCCAGTGGGCCAGGCGTGTCGGGCGATCAGGTCTTTGATCGACTGGAGGCGAAATACCGCGCACAGGCTGCCAGCGCAGGCCGGTAATGGGTGTGTTACAGCGCCCAGCACCCCGAATGGAGGCTGGTGTGAGCTTTTGCACCGTGCAAAGCTATTAAATTCATAGCTGCTTGCGCTTATCCAGCAAGCGCTTGAGTCCAATTTTGCTTCAAATCCTCATCCGCCCCAGAATGCTGAAAATGACAGCACCTGTGCTAGCATGAGCCATGCGCACCATTGTTCTGGACACCAATGTGTTTGTTTCCGCATTGCGCTCGGGTGGCGGGGCGTCGCGCCAAGTGCTGCGCCATATCCTGCAAGGGCGGGCCACGCCCCTGTTTGGCAATGCGCTGTGGCAGGAGTACCAAGACCTGCTGGGGCGTGACGTCTGGACACCCTCCACCACGGCCGAAGAGCGCCTGCAGGTGCTGGCGGCTTTGGCGCAGGCGGGCCGTTGGGTGCAGGTGTACTACGGCTGGCGCCCCAATCTGCGCGACGAGGGTGACAACCACCTGATCGAGCTGGCCGTCGCAGGCAATGCCCAGGCCGTGGTGACGCACAACGTGCGCGACCTGACGCGGGGGGAGTTGGCCTGGCCGCGCCTGCGTGTGGTAACCCCTGCCCAGTTTTTGGAGGAGCAATCATGAGCACCTTGACCATCCGCCTGCCCGACGACACGGCGCAGCGCCTGAAGAACCTGGCCCAGACCCGTGGCCTGAGCATCAACAAGCTGATGGAGGAACTCAGCACCCAGGCCATCGCCGCCTTTGATGCCGAGACCCGCTTTCGCGCCCTGGCAGTGCGTGGTGATGCTGGGCAGGCCCTGGCGATTCTCGACCGGCTGGACCGGCAAGACCAAGACGCCGCCGCGCACTGAACCCGGTGGTTTGCCATGTCCCGTCACCACCGTCCAGGTCGACGTGCGTGCTCTGGCGGGCGGCGCAAACGCTCCTGATTCCATAGCTGCAAGCGCATGCCAAATAAGGGCTTTGGCCAATTTCGCTTCAAACACACCCTATCCCCTTGCCGTATGAAGCCTTAAAGGCAACAATCGTCGCCTTATGAGCAACACACAGGACGCCATGAACCTGCTGTTCCCCGCCCAGCGCCGGCAGGTGCTGGCGGCGCTGCTGCTGCAGCCGGGGCACAGCCTGCACCTGCGCGAGTTGGCGCGGCTCACGGGCAGCCATGCGGGCACGCTGGGGCGAGAGCTGGGCAAGCTGGCCCAGGCGGGGCTGCTGCTGCGCAGTGACCAGGGCAACCAGGCGCGTTACAGCGCCAATGTGCAGCACCCGCTGTTCCCCGAGCTCTCTGCCATGTTCCGCAAGACGCACGGCGTGGTGCCCGCGCTGCGCACCGCGCTGGAGCCGCTGGCGGGGCAGATCGCGCTGGCGTTTGTGTATGGCTCGCTGGCCAGCGGCACCGCCACCCAGCACAGCGATGTGGATGTGCTGCTGGTGGGCAGCGTCGATTTTGTGGCTGTGGTGCAGGCGCTGTACCCGCTGCACGAGCTGCTGGGACGCGAGGTGAACCCGGTGGTCTGGGCACCGCAGGAGCTGGCCGACAAGGCCCGTGCGGGCGATGCCTTCGTGCGCGACGTGCTGCGCAAACCCAAACTGTGGATCCAGGGAGACGATCATGAGCTTGAGCAACTTGCAGGCCATTGGCCGCCTGCAGGCGCAGCCGCCTGACCCGCCCGCCATGGCCAAGCTGCTGCAGGCAGCACGGCAGAACCTGGCCGATGCGCGGGTGGAGCAGATCAGCGCCAGCAACCGCTTTGATGCGGCCTACAAATGCATCATGCAGTGCGCCATGCTGGGCCTGTGGGCCAACGGCTGGCGCACCTCCACCAGCCAGCCCGGCCACCACCAGACGGCCATCCAGACGCTGGACCAGAGCCTGGGCGTGCCCAAGCCCGACCTGATCGTGCTCGACGCCCTGCGCCGCCAGCGCAACGTGAACGACTACGAGGGCGACCCCATTGCCGACGCCACGCTGCACGCCTGCCTGGCGGCCGCAGACAAGCTGCTGGGGCATACGCAACGTTGGCTGCAGGCCCAGCACCCCGAATGGGGGTTGGTGTGAGCCTTTGCGCGGCGTGTAACTATCAAATTCATAGCTGCTTGCGCTTGTCTGGCAAGCGCTAGAACCCTGTTTCAATCAAAATTGCCATGGCCCTGCACAACGAAATCGCGTTCGAGACCGACATCTGCAACCACCTGGCAGCGCAGGGCTGGCTCTACGGCCCACCCGGCAGCGAGGGCGACGCCAGCGGCTACGACACCCCCCGCGCCCTGTACCCCGCCGACCTGCTGGCCTGGGTACAGCAGACCCAGCCGCAAGCCTGGGAGGCACTGAGCAAGAACCACGGCGCCGCTGCACCGGCCATGCTGCTGGACCGCCTGCGCAAGGCGCTGGACGACCGGGGCACGCTGGAGGTGCTGCGGGTGGGCATCGACCTGCTGGGGCTCAAGAGCCCGCTCAAACTCGCCCAGTTCAAGCCCGCCCTGGCCATGAACCCCGATCTGCAGGCGCGCTACGCCGCCAACCGCCTGCGCGTGGTGCGCCAGTGCCGTACCGGGCATGACGACATCATCGACCTGGTGCTGTTCCTGAACGGCATTCCGGTCGCTACGGCGGAGCTGAAAACCGACTTCACGCAGGACATGAACGCGGCGGTGGACCAGTACCGCTTTGACCGCATCCCCAAGCCCAAGGGCCGGCCGTTTGCCGAGCCGCTGTTGGACTTTCCGCGTGGGGCGCTGGTGCACTTTGCGGTGAGCAACCGCACGGTGATGATGGCCACCCGCCTGCTTGGGCCCACCACGCGCTTTCTGCCCTTCAACCAGGGCGACCACGGCGGCGCGGGCAACCCGCCCAACCCCGCAGGCCACCGCACGGCCTACCTGTGGGAACAGGTGTGGCAGCGCGACAGCTGGCTGGAGATTTTGGGCCGCTACCTCGTCACCCAGCGCGACAGCAAGAAGAAGGTGACGGGCTTCATCTTCCCGCGCTACCACCAGTTGGACGCCACGCGCAAGCTGCAGGCCGCCGTGCTGGCCGAGGGAGCCGGGCACAAGTACCTGATTCAGCACAGTGCAGGCAGCGGCAAGACCAACTCCATTGCCTGGACGGCGCATTTTTTGGCCGACCTGCACGATGCGCAGAACCACAAGCTGTTCGACAGCGTGCTGGTGGTGAGCGACCGCAATGTGCTCGATGCGCAGCTGCAAGAGGCCATCTTTGACTTTGAGCGCACCAAGGGCGTGGTGGCCACCATCAAGGGCGAGGGCGGCAGCAAGAGCGGCGAGCTGGCCGAGGCGCTGGGCGGGGGCAAGAAGATTGTGGTCTGCACCATCCAGACCTTTCCGTTCGCCCTCAAGGCCGTGCAGGAGCTGGCCGCCACCCAGGGCAAGCGCTTTGTCGTGATTGCCGACGAGGCGCACAGCAGCCAGACCGGCGAAGCTGCAGCCAAGCTCAAGCAGTTGCTGAGCGCCGAAGAACTGAAAGACCTGGCTGACGGCGGCGAGGTGGGCACCGAAGACCTGCTGGCCGCGCAGATGGCGGCGCGCGCCAACGACCAGGGCATCACCTACGTGGCCTTTACCGCCACGCCCAAGTCCAAAACGCTGGAGCTGTTTGGCCGCCGCCCCCAGCCCGACCAGCCCGCCGGGCCGGGCAACCTGCCCGCACCCTTCCACATCTACAGCATGCGCCAGGCCATCGAGGAGGGCTTCATCCTCGATGTGCTGAAGAACTACACGCCCTACAAGCTGGCCTTCAAGCTGGCCAACGAGGGCAAAGAGTGGGACGAAAAGCAGGTCGAGCGCAGCGAGGCCATGAAGGGCCTCATGCGCTGGGTGCGGCTGCACCCCTACAACATCAGCCAAAAGGTGGCTGTGGTGGTGGAGCACTTCCGGGAGAACGTGCAACCCCTGCTTCATGGTCACGCCAAGGCCATGGTGGTGGTGGGCAGCCGCCAGGAGGCGGTGCGCTGGCAACTGACCATGCAGGGCTACATCCAGGACAACGGCTACAAGCTGGGCACGCTGGTGGCGTTCTCGGGCGAGGTGAACGACCCGCAGAGCCTGCCCGACCCGGTGACGGAGAACAGCACCGCGCTGAACCCCCACCTCAAGAGCCGCGACATGCGCGAGGCGTTTGCCACCGACGAATTCCAAATCCTGCTGGTGGCCAACAAGTTCCAGACCGGGTTTGACCAGCCGCTGCTGTGCGGCATGTACGTGGACAAGCGCCTGGGCGGCATCCAGGCTGTGCAGACGCTGAGCCGCCTGAACCGGGCCTACAGCGGGCCCTTCGGTGTGAAGGACACCACCTACATCCTCGACTTTGTGAACGAGCCCGATGACGTGCTGGCCGCGTTCAAAACCTATTTCCAAACCGCCGAGCTGGCCGGGGTGACCGACCCCCACCTGGTGTACGACCTGCGCGCCAAGCTCGATGCCTCGGGCCACTACGACGACTTTGAAGTCGAGCGCGTGGTGCTGGCAGAGCTGAACCCCAAGGCCACGCAGGCCCTGCTGGTGGCCGCCATCGAGCCCGTGGCCGACCGGCTGCTCAAACGCTACAAGGCGGCGCTGCAGAACCTGCAGGACGCAGAGGGCAGCGCCATCCAGGACGGCCCGGCAACGCAGGCCGCCAAGGACGAACTGGCAGCCTTGACCTTGTTCAAGCGCGACCTGGGCACCTTTGTGCGCGTGTACGCCTTTTTGGGGCAAGTTTTTGACTACGGCAACACCGCCATCGAAAAGCGCGCCCTGTTCTTCAAACGCCTGCTTCCCCTGCTGGACTTTGGCCGCGAGCGCGAGGGGGTGGATCTGTCGAAAGTGGTGCTGACCCACCACCGTTTGAGGGAACAAGGCCAGCGCACCCTGGCGCTGCACGACACGGAAGGCGACTACAAGCTGCAGCCATTGACTGACACTGGTGGCGGTGCGGTGCAGGACAAGCAGAAGGTGCTGCTGTCAGAGATCGTGGCCAAGGTAAACGACCTGTTTGATGGCGAGCTGAGCGACGACGACCGGCTGGTGTATGTGAACCACGTCAAAGGCAAGCTGCTGGAGTCCGACATTCTGGTGCAGCAGGCCAGCAACAACAGCAAGGGCCAGTTCGACAACTCCCCCGACCTGGACAGTGCGCTGACCGACGCCATCATCGACGCGTTTGATGCCTACACCACCATGAGCAAACAGGCGCTGGACAGCGAGCGGGTGCGCTCCGGGCTCAAGGCCATCTTGCTGGGGCCGGCGCAGTTGTATGAGGCGTTGCGGGCGCGGGGCGCAGGTGCACCACCGGGGGACTGACCAAGAGTGGCTTTATGAGGCGCTGCCCAGCAGGCTGCTTGCCACGGCCTCGCCTACCTTGATGCCATCCACCCCCGCCGAGAGGATGCCGCCCGCGTAGCTGGCGCCTTCGCCCGCCGGGTACAGACCGGCGGTGTTGAGGCTCTGGAAGTCCTCGCCCCGGCCGATCTTGAGCGGCGATGAGGTGCGCGTCTCCACGCCGGTGAGCACGGCGTCGTGCATGTCAAAGCCCTTGATCTTGCGGCCGAACGCCGGCAGCGCCTCGCGCAGCGCCTCGGTGGCGTAGCCGGGCAGGGCCTCGCGCAGGTCGCAGGGCGTCACGCCGGGCTTGTATGAGGGTTCCACGCTACCCAGCGCCTGCGAGGCGCGGCCCGCGATGAAGTCGCCCACGAGCTGGCCCGGCGCGTTGTAGTTGCCGCCGCCCAGCACATAGGCGTTGGCTTCGAGCTGGCGTTGCAGCACGATGCCCGACAGCGGGTGGTGCTCGCCGTTCTTCAGGGCCTCCACGCCGTGCGTGGCGCCGAGCTGGGCCTCGAAGGCGGCGGGGTCGGTGGGGTAGTCCTGCGGATCAATGCCCACCACCATACCGGCGTTGGCGTTGCGCTCGTTGCGCGAATACTGGCTCATGCCGTTGGTCACCACGCGGCCAGGTTCGCTGGTGGCGGCCACCACGGTGCCGCCGGGGCACATGCAGAAGCTGTAGGCCGTGCGGCCGTTGCTGGCGTGGTGCACCAGCTTGTAGTCGGCCGCGCCCAGCAGCGGGTGGCCGGCGTGGCGGCCCCAGCGCGCGCGGTCGATCACGCCCTGCGGGTGCTCGATGCGCAAGCCCACCGAGAACGGCTTGGCCTGCATGTGCACGCCGCGCTCGTGCAGCATGGCAAAGGTGTCGCGCGCGCTGTGGCCCAGTGCCATCACCACGTGGCGGGCCTCCAGCTCGTGGGTTTGGCCCGTGGCCTGGTTGAGCACGCGCAGGCCGCGCAGCTGGCGCTGGCCGGTGCTGTCTTGTTCGATGAGCACGTCCTCCACGCGCTGCTGGAAGCGCACCTCGCCGCCCAGCGCGATGATCTGCTCGCGCAGCGTCTCGACCACTTTCACGAGCTTGAAGGTGCCGATGTGCGGGTGCGCCACGTACAGGATCTCGGGCGGTGCGCCGGCCTGCACGAACTCCTCCATCACCTTGCGGCCCAGGTGGCGCGGGTCCTTGATCTGGCTGTAGAGCTTGCCGTCCGAGAACGTGCCCGCCCCGCCCTCACCGAACTGCACGTTGCTTTCGGGGTTCAGCGCGCGCTGGCGCCACAGGCCCCAGGTGTCCTTGGTGCGCTCGCGCACCGCCCGGCCGCGCTCCAG
Source organism: Giesbergeria sp. (assembly GCA_023150295.1). Taxonomy (GTDB): domain Bacteria; phylum Pseudomonadota; class Gammaproteobacteria; order Burkholderiales; family Burkholderiaceae_C; genus Simplicispira. The sequence goes on from JAKLLE010000024.1 coordinate 40,558, forward strand.
CACGATGGGCCGCAGCCCCATCTGCGCCAGCACCAGCGCCGCGAAGATGCCGCAGGGGCCAAAGCCCACCACCACGGGGCGCTCGCGCAGCCCCGCTGGTGCCTGGCCCACGGGGCGCCAGGCCATGTCGGGCGTGGGCTGGATGTGGGGGTTGGTGCTGTGGCGGGAGAGCAGGGGCGTTTCCTGCTCGGGCTCTGCCAGCGTCACATCCACGATGTACACCGCCAACAGCGCCGCCTTGCGCGCGTCGAAACTGCGCTTGAAGACGTGGATGTGGGTGATGTCGGCAGGCGCGATGCCCAGGGCCTGGGCCGCCGCCGCCTGCAGCTCGGCCACAGGGTGGGTCTCGGGGTCGGACGGCAGTGCCGCCAGCGGCAGCCGGATTTCGGAAATGCGGATCATGGTCTTGCGGGCCCGTGGTGATCGGGCAAGGGCAATGCAGAGGCGCGGATTTTACCGACCTGAGGATTCTTGGGTGCGCGGGCGCCCGCGCCCCGGGCCTTTTCCCATGGCTCTCAGGTCGGCAGGAAGCCTTCCACCGACAGGTAGCGCTCCCCAGTGTCGTAGTTGAAGCCCAGCACCTTGGCGCCCGGCGGCAGCTCGGGCAGTTTCAGTGCAATGGCCGCCAGCGTGGCGCCCGAGGAAATGCCCACCAGCAGGCCTTCCTCGCGGGCCGCACGGCGCGCATATTCGCGTGCTGGTTCGGCGTCGATGGCCACCACACCGTCCAACACGCTGGTGTCCAGGTTCTTGGGGATGAAGCCAGCGCCCAGACCCTGGATGGGATGGGGCGCGGGCTGCCCACCCGAGATCACGGGCGAGAGCGCAGGCTCCACCGCAAACACCTTGAGCTGCGGGAACCGTGCCTTGAGTACGCGCGCGCATCCCGTCAGGTGGCCGCCGGTGCCCACGCCGGTGACGAGTGCATCCAGCCCGTCGGGGAAGTCGGCCAGGATCTCCTGCGCCGTGGTGCGCACATGCACGTCGATGTTGGCGGGGTTCTCGAACTGCTGCGGAATCCAGGAGCCGGGTGTCTGCGCCTTGAGTTCCTCGGCGCGCGCAATGGCGCCCTTCATGCCCTTTTCGCGCGGCGTCAGGTCAAACTGCGCGCCGTAGGCCAGCATGAGGCGGCGGCGCTCGATGCTCATGCTGTCGGGCATCACCAGGATCAGCTTGTAGCCCTTCACGGCTGCCACCAGCGCCAGGCCAATGCCGGTGTTGCCCGAGGTGGGCTCGATGATGGTGCCGCCAGGCTGCAAGGCGCCCGACTTTTCGGCGTCTTCCACCATGGCCAGCGCAATGCGGTCTTTGATGGAGCCGCCGGGGTTGCTGCGCTCGGACTTGATCCAGACATTGGCATCCGCGCCAAACAGGCGGTTGATGCGGATGTGCGGCGTGTTGCCAATGGTTTGCAGAATGTTGTCGACTTTCATGGTGTCTCCTGTGAAATACAACAAGGGGGTGTGGCCCGCATTTTGAACCAGGTGTTCTACAGCACCGGCCATATGGTTATGCCCGGCGTGCGCAGGCTCAGTGCTTGCGCGCCGTCATCAAGAACAAGGGGTACTCCCGCCCATTGCGGTGCTGCATGCGCAGGATTTCGGTAAATGCCACGCCTTGCAGCCCTGCGCGCTCAGCCAGGGCCTGCAGGGCCTGGGGGGCAAAGCCGAAGTGGTGCACGCCCTTGGCCTCGTTGTCGCCGTGAAAGCTCCCGTCTTCTTCGTACAGATCGACCAGGGCCACGCGCCCGCCGGGGTGCAGGGCATCGGCAAAGGCTTGCATCAGCGCTGCGGTGTCCGCCACATGGTGCAGGGCCATGCAGCTGACGATGGCGTGGTAGCGCCCCGGCAGGCCGGCAAAGATGTCGCCCTGGTGCGGTGTGATGTTGGCAAAGCCCTTGTCGGCCAGCACCTGCAGCATGGCACCAGACATGTCCAGCGCCGTGACCTGCGCCACCAGGGGTGCCATCTGTGTGGCGAGCAGGCCGGTGCCCGCGCCAAAGTCCAGCACATGGTCGGTGGGCGCCAGGGGCAAATGCGCCAGCAGGCGCGGCGGCACGGCAGCCAGTTGCTGGGACATGGGGCGCTGGTCCCAGTCGCGGGCGGCGGTGTCGAAGTGGGAGGGTGTGGGGGCTGCGGTCATGGTGCAAGTATCTGCCAGGCGCCGTGGCGTCCCGCCGGTCTGGGATAATCACGCCCGTGAAGCGCGCCAGACCGCCGCTGGTGCAATCTGGGAAACCAGGCACTGGAGGAACGTCCGGACTGCACAGGACAGCGTAGCAGCTAACGGCTGCCCACCGTGAGGTGAGGATCAGAGCAACAGAGACGAGTCCGAGCGTGGATGTACCCATCGGGTGTTCTGCGGTTCGCCAGCGCAAGCTGGCGCGGCTGGCGCAAGCCAGACGGTGACGGGCGAAAGCCCGGCACGACGCAGCCACCCCGGGTGCGAAGCGCCCGGGGTGAAACGGGCAATCTCTACGCGCAGCAATACCAAGTAGGCCAACGTTGATGTGGTTCCGCAGAGTTGGCGGGTAGGTAGCACCGAGCCGGGTGGGCGACCCCCGGCCCAGAGTAATGGCGGTCACGCTGCGGGCAACCGCAGTGCACAGAATCCGGCTTATCGGCGCGCTTCACACTTTACAAGCAAAAAATGGCTCCAACGCTTATGAAATAAGCGCTGGCAGCTATCATTTTTGAGCAGATAAAACGGTCTGCTTGTTTATGGGCGCTTTCGTGCGGTATGCAGCACGGTCAGGATTTGAACGGTGTGGGCCTGCACGCGGTACACGGCGATGTAGTGCTTGTGCAAAACCAGCTCCTTGGTGCCATAAACCCGCCCTGGGCGACCCAACTGGTGCTCGCGTAGCACCTCCAGCTTCTCGCGCAGCTCACGAACAAAGCTGGCTGCACGCGCCGGATTGTTCTGGGCGATGTAGGTGGCAATTTCATCAAGACGCGCCAAGGCCTGACGTGTCCAGCGCAACTCATGCGCCATGGCGGGCAAAGACGGCAGCCACTTCCTCTTCGCTGGCGAAATCGCCTTGCTCGGCCTGTGCAAGGCCTGCCTTGATGTCTTGCACCTGCCAGCTTTGTGCTGCCAGGTAGCTGCTCAACGCCTCCAGCGTCACAAAACTCTTGGTGCGCGCAGTGGCCTGTGCCAGGTCTTCCAGCTGTTGGTACAGATCCACGGGCAAGCGCACATTGATGGTGCGGCTGGTGGCGGTGGCGTTTGCCATGGAGCCTCCTGTGTTGTGTGTATTACAGCGCATTGTATGTGCTGTGCATGTCAAATGGTTGCGGGCAGACGGCTTTGCCCAAGGCTCCCGGTCACTCATTCCCGGGAGATGGCTGTATTCAAAGGCAATGTGGCGCCTGCCCCTGCTGTAGCGCGCGGGCGCGCTCCGCCGTGTCGGGGTGGCTGCTCAGCAGCGACCAGACCGGGTGCGCGGCCTCGGCCTTGCCTTGCTTTTGAGGTGCGGGCTGGCTCGCGCTGGGTGTCTTGCCCTTGGCTTCCTCTTCTTCGTCCTCGTCATGCGCAATGGCCAGCAGCAGCGTGCCCATGGGCGCCGTGGGCAAGGCGGCGTGGCGCATCAGGCCGATGGCAAAGCAGTCGGCCTCGCGCTCGTGGTTGCGCCGGTAGTGCAGCCCGGTGAGCAGCGCGCCGCCCGTGGACAGCATGCCCGATACATCGCCCAGCGCCAGCCCCAGGCCCATTTGCAGCACGCCTTGCTCCACGACCATGCGCGTGGTGTGGCGGTGCACCACGTGGCCGATTTCGTGCGCCAGCACGCCCACCAGCGCGTCGTCGGCCAGGCCCTGCTTGGCGGCCGCCTGCACCAGGCCATCGGTCATTACCACCTGCCCGCCGGGCAGGGCGAAGGCGTTGGCGCCCAGGCCGGAGCGGAACTCCAGCCGCAGCCGCGGTGCGTAGCCGGGGTAGCGCTGCAGCGTGGGCGGGATCTGCGCCGCCAGCGCGTCAAACCGCGCACGCAACTGGGCCTGGCGCTCGGGCGGCAGCTTGCTGGGCTTGAGCAGGCCATCGTCCATCTGCTGCAGGCCCTGGTCGGCCAGCGCGGCTTCCCAGCCCACGGGCACCCAGCGCGTGAGCTGCGTAGCCATCCACGGTGTGCCGTAGCGGTAGAACAGGGTCAGGCCGATGGCAGCGGCCAGCAGCACGGCCAGCAGCACGCTCCAGCGCGTCTGCATGCGCTGGGCCAGGCCAGGGCGTGCGCCTGCAGCGGCCAGGGCGGCGTGCCAGGCGGCCACGGCGTCGATCTCCAGGCTGCCGTGGTCGCGCAAGTCCACCACCACGCGCGCCTGGGGGCGGCGCGCGTTCCAGGCCTCGGGCCAGCCCACGTCCTGGTGGGCAAACACCACCGGCGCCGCGCCCGGTGCCGACAGCGGATGCAGGTGCAGCGACGGCCCCCAGGCCGTGGCCCGCAAGCCCACCAGCACCGGCCGCGCCTGGCTGCTGCGCCCGTCGAACCAGCGCCCCGGCAGCAGATCGCCGGGTGCGACGGTAGATTCCTGAGAGGCATTCAACGGGTGGTCTCCTCGACAAAGCACTCCAGCCCCAAAAACGGGCGCGGCCCAGCCCAGTGGCCCCCGCGCAAGGGCCGCCCCGCCGCGCTGGGGGCGTCCCCCCGCCCGCATCGCGCAGCGATGCGAGAGCGGGGGGAAGCGGCGCAGCCGCTCAGGGGGGTGCGCTCCATCACCCGATCAGATCCAGGCCAGCAGCATCGGCCAGCGCATCGCCCAGCCCGCCCTCCTGCTGGCGCAGCATGGTGCCAGCCAACTGGTCCACGCCGCCCTTGACGTGCAGCGTGACCGATTCGAGCTTCATGGCGTACTCGTTTGCCCGCGCAAAAGGGCGATAGAAGCCCAGCGTCAGCAACGTGAGCAGCAGGTTGCGCACGCGCAGCCAGACAAACCCGCGCACGCTCAGCGTGCAGCGAAAGCGGGCCACCTGGCTCAGGCCGATGTTGTTCCATTGCAGCAAGAACATGCGCGCCTCGCGGTAGGCGCGTGCCGGTGCCGAGGCCAGCAGCAAGAGCATGAACAGGGCAAAAAAACCGAACAGGAACAGGAAGAACACCCACACCCCGGCGTTCTTGCCCAGGCCCGCCAGCAGCGCCACCGAGCCCCCCGCAGCCAGCGCCACCAGTGCGGCCATGCCCAGCACGCTCAGCAGGAACACGCCCACCGTGGCGAGCCAGATCTTGACGAAATCCATGTACACCGGCTTCCAGCGCCCGGCCTCGGCGCCCAGGTGGGTGCGCAGCACAAGCAGGCTTTTGTAGTTGTATTCCAGCCGAATGAAGCACAGCAGCGACAGCACCACGCCCAGCAGCAGCAAGGCCCACAGGGCAGGTGGCAGCGCGGGCATGGCACGACTCTTTTCGTCGCCGTCCGGGGTGGTGCCGTCCAGGGCCTGGGCCAGCTCGGGCGCCACCCAGCGCAAGCCGAAGACCACTGCGATCCACACCAGCGCAATGGCAAACACCGGCCAACTGGCGCCGTACACCTCGCGCCAGCTGGTCGCAAACTGCAGGCGCAGCCCGCGCCAGCGCGTGTTGCCCAGCCGAAACCGCATGGCGCTGGCCCACAGGTAGGGCGCCAGCGCGGCGCCGCCCAGCAGCAACAGTGCCACGGCGGTGTCCTGCCCGGTTTCTGCGGCGATGTTGTAGGCCAGCGTGAGCAAGACCAACAGCACAAAGCCCGTCACCATCTTGCGCTGCGGCGCGGTGAATTCCAGCGGGCTGTCGGCCACCAGCGTATGGCCGTAAAAGTACTGCACCGTGCGCTTGCGCGCCCACGGGGTGTACAGGCCCAGCGTGACGATGCTGAGCAGGACGTTGACGATCCAGACGCGGAAATACTCCCCACCACTGCCGGAAAACTCCAGCGGGTGGGCGTCGATGGCTGCTGACTCCAAGGGTGCCGCTTGCGCCGAGGCGTTGCTGCGGGGTGGGTGTTCCATGGTCTCCCTCCAGGATGGCCGGGCAGTGTAGCAGTGGAGGGCAGTTTTTGAAGTCAAAAGTGCCTTCACGTCTCATACTTGCTACGCAGGCAGCTATGGTTTTTGATGTCTTTGACCCAAGGCGCCGCGCATCACCCGCAACGCATGAACCCGGCGCGGCCCAGGCCAGCGGCCCCCGCGCAAGGGCCGCCCCGCCGCGCTGGGGGCGTCCCCCTCTCCCCCTGCCCCTCTCCCGCAAGGGGAGAGGGGGTAGCAGCTCCCCTCCCCCCTCGCGGGGGAGGGGTCGGGGGAGAGGGGCGCGCCGAAGGCGACTCAGCAACTGTGTTCAAAGTCAAGCGCTTTTTCATGCAGTGCTTGCCTGTGGACAACGTTGCTCCCACGCAGTGTTCGATTTGATCACTGCGTTGAGAATCGAGAGAATTTTGCGCATGCAAGCCACCAGCGCAACCTT
>JAKLLE010000122.1 GCA_023150295.1 Giesbergeria sp.
CATCTTGCAATCCTCCTTGGCAAAGAACACCGCCCCGTGGATTTGTGGACAACTCGGATTGCCGAGTTGCCCACAAGCCCCACCGGGCTCCACTACGATGGATTCTCGTTGTCAAGTTCCACACGAAACGACGAAGAACCCAGAAGATGCACGATTTGACTATGGGGCGAGACACGGTTCACCACAGTTGGCGTGCTGGATGGCCGAATGGTTATCGTGGTCTGGACGCCACGTGGCGAGGTTCGCCGCATCATCAGCATGAGGAAAGCCAATGAACGTGAAATCGCAAAATTCGCCCAAGCTCTGGGTTGACCCGGACGACGCCCCGGAGTTGACTCAGGATTTCTTCGAGCAGGGCGATTGGAAAATCGGTGAACAGCCGGTTTCGGCACAAGAAGGCGCGGCCGCGTTGCGTGGGGCTCTTTCGCGTGGCCGCCCCAAGGCGCAAGGTACCAAACAGGCGCTGACGGTGAGTTACGATGCAGAGGTCATCGATGCCTTCAAAGCCACCGGCACAGGCTGGCAGACACGGATGAATGATGCCTTGAAAGACTGGTTGCGAACGCATTCGCCCGCATGACATGACCCGCCCTCGCTCTGCCCTGATTTCCCTGGCCGATACGCCTTGGTACCACGGGGGGTGTATCCAAAGGACACCCACTTTAGTTTCCTAAAGATTCATCAGCGTTTAAACTGGCCCGATGTCATCACTTGCGCTACTCAAAGAACGCATGCAAATATCGTCCGAAACATATGCCCACAATTTTGAGATTGGAAGGATTTCGGTTTTATTTCTATAGCCATGAGCCTAACGAGCCGCCCCATGTCCATATCGACAAAGACGCAGCCACCGCCAAAGTGTGGTTGCATGACTCGTCTGTTGCGCGCAGCATAGGCTTTACTGCGCAAGATTTAGGCAAAATCCAACGGATGGTGAAAAGCCACAAATCTTCTTTAATGGAGGCATGGAATGCATTCTTTGGCACCTGAAACCGACGTACGCGCAATGAACGTTGTCTTGGATGATGTGCGCTTGGTGGTCGATTTGATGGACGGGCGCACGATTGCCGTGCCGCTGGCGTGGTACCCCAGATTGGCCAATGCCACGCCCCAGCAGCGCAGCCATTGGCAGCTGGCGGGTGGTGGCTATGGAATCCATTGGCCTGATATCGACGAAGACCTGAGCACCGAGGGCTTGTTGCGTGGAGCACATGCACCTCAGCCGCAAGCAAGCCCATGACCCGCCCTCGCTCTGCCCTGATTTCCCTGGCCGATACGCCGTGGTACCACGTGGTTAACACTCAAATAGGACACCCACTTTGACGGCCCAATGATAGTCCGGCACGGCTTTGTTGCACAAAGCCAGTCCGCTGAGCTGGCAGCCTCGGGACCTGAGTGAACCGAAGGGGTCCAAGGCCCGCTACAAGACCACCAACTGGGCAGAGTACAACGCCGCGCTCAAAGCCCGAGGGTCGCTGACAATCTGGCTGGACAAAGGCATGCAGTGGTACGCCCCAGCCAGCGGCAAACGCGGCGCGCACGTTTAAGCGGCAGGTGGTGGAGTTGCATGTGCGTGTGGCCCTGCTCAACCGCTTCACGCAACTCGGGCGCCCGAGCACGGTGCCCGTGGGTGCCATGGCATAGCTGCGTCTGGGGCTGGGGCATTGCGTCTATCTTGCGACTTGTGCAACAAAGCCATGTACAGGGTAAAACAGCGCTACCGGAAATCCCGGCTCTGCGTTGCCAAACGCCCCAGCAGGGGCGACAAGTCCCACAGCCGGTGTGCAATGAGGTTGCACACTGCCCCCTCGCGCTGCCAGCGTCCCTGCACCAGCAGCAGCCGAGCGCCCAGCAGCACCTGGCGCTGGGCCTCCTTCACGTGGCGCCAGACGATGACCTGCGTGCTGCCGTGCTCGTCTTCAAGCGAGACGAAGACCGTGCCCTTGGCCGTGGGCGGCTGCTGGCGCAGCGTCACCATGCCCACAGTGCGCACCCAGCGCCCATCGTGCACATGCCGCAGTTGCGCCGAGGTTCTGGTGCGGTAGCGCTCCAGTTGCGGCCGCAGCAGGGCCAGGGGGTGGCTGCGCAGGCTCAGGCCGGTGGCGGCGTAGTCCCAGAGCACTTCCTCGCCCTCGGGCGCGGCGGGCAGCTCCAAAAATGTCTCGTCCACCGGGGCAGCCTGCAACAGTTCGGGCGGGGCATGCAGGGCCGCTGCCGCCCACACCTGCTGTCGGCGGTGGCCCGACAAGGTGGCCAGGGCGCCGGCGGCGGCCAGCAGCTTCATCTCGTGCTGCTCCAGCCGGGCGCGGCGCGCCAGCTCCTCGGCGCTGTCGAACGGCGCCATGGCACGCTCGGCCACGATGCGCGCGGCACTGGTGGCCTGCAGGCCATGGACCATGTGCAGGCCCAGCCGCACGGCCGGGGTATCGGGCAGGTCTTCCAGCGTGGATTCCACCGCGCTGTGCACCACATCCACGGGCCGCACCTCCACGCCATGGCGGCGCGCATCCTGCACCAGTTGGCTGGGCGTGTAAAAGCCCATGGGCTGGCTGTTGAGCAGCGCCACAAGAAAAGCTGCCGGTTCGTGCCGCTTGATCCAGGCCGAGGCATAGACCAGCAGCGCGAAGCTGGCGGCGTGGCTCTCCGGAAAGCCGTACTCCGAGAACCCCTGGATCTGCTCGAAGATGGCCTCGGCGAACTCCAGGGCATAGCCCCGGGAGGTCATGCCATCGACGAGCCGGTGGTAGTACTTCTCCAGCCCACCCTTGCGCTTCCAGGCTGCCATGGCGCGGCGCAGGCCGTCGGCCTCGCCGGGCGTGAAGCCCGCCGCGAGCATGGCGATCTGCATCACCTGCTCCTGGAACACCGGCACGCCCAGCGTGCGGCCCAGCGCGGTGCGCAGCGCCTCGCTGGGGTAGGTGACCGGTTCCTTGCCCTGGCGCCGGTTGAGGTACGGATGCACCATGCCGCCCTGGATGGGCCCCGGCCGCACGATGGCGACCTCGATCACCAGGTCGTAAAAGCAGCGGGGGCGCAGGCGCGGCAGCATGCCCATCTGGGCCCGGCTCTCGATCTGGAACACCCCGATGGTGTCGGCCTGGCAGACCATGTCGTAGGTGGCGCTGTCCTCGGCCGGGATGTCCTGCATGCTGAACACCTGCCCGCGCCGCAGGCCGATCAGGTCCAGCGCACGGCGGATGGCCGACAGCATGCCCAGGGCCAGCACATCGACCTTGAGCAGGCCAGCGGCGTCGAGGTCGTCCTTGTCCCACTCGATCACCGTGCGGTGGGGCATGGCGGCGTTCTCCACCGGCACCATGCGGCACAGCGGGCCCTGGGTGAGCACGAAGCCGCCCGTGTGTTGCGACAGGTGGCGCGGAAAGCCGATCAACTGCTGCGTGAGCGTGATGAGCTGGCGCACGGCCAGGTCGTCCGCTGGGATGCCCAGTTCTGCGAAGCGCTCGGGCCGCAGGCCTGTGCCGTCAAACCACTTCTGGCCCTTGGCGATGGCGTCCACCGTGGCCAGGTCAAAGCCCAGGGCCTTGCCCACGTCGCGGATGGCGGACTTGGGCCGGTAGCTGATGACCGCAGCCGTGAGGGCGGCGCGGTCGCGCCCGTACTTCTGGTACAGGTACTGGATCACTTCCTCGCGGCGCTCGTGCTCGAAGTCGATGTCGATGTCCGGGGGCTCGTTGCGCTCGCGCGAGATGAAACGCTCGAACAGCACCGACATGCGCGCCGGGTCCACCTCGGTCACGCCCAGGCAGTAGCAGACCACGCTGTTGGCGGCCGAGCCGCGCCCCTGGCACAGGATGTGGCGCGAGCGCGCGAAGGCCACGATGTCGTACACCGTGAGGAAGTAGTGCTCGTAGCGCAGTTCGCAAATCAGGGCCAGTTCGTGCTCGATCAGCGCCTGCACCGGGGCGGCAATGCCTTGCGGCCAGCGGCGGCCAGCGCCTTCGTAGGTCATCTGGCGCAAATAGCTGGCGGCCGTGTGGCCTGGCGGCACCACCTCGGCCGGGTACTGGTACTTCAGCTCGTCCAGGCTGAAATGGCAGCGCGCCGCCACCTGCAGCGTCTGCGCCAGCAGGTCGGCAGGAAAGGTCTGAGCCAGGCGCAGGCGCGTGCGCAGGTGCTGCTCGGCGCTGCGCTGCAGGGCATGGCCGCATTCGGTCAGCGGCTTGCCGATGCGCGTGGCCGTGAGCACGTCCTGCAGCGGCTTACGCGAGCGCACATGCATGTGCACATCGCCCACCGCCACCAGGGGCAGCGCCGTCAGCTCCGACAGGCTGCGCAGGCGGTGCAGCCACAGCTCATCGTCCAGGCGCCGCAACTGCTCCACCCCAACCCAGCACCGGCCTGTGAAATGCCCCAGCGCCCAGCGCCCCAGGGCCAGCAGTTGCGCATCGGTGGACGTGCGTTCCGGGCACAGCAGCACCAGACAGTCGGCCAGTGCCACACCCGTGACCTGCGCCTGCGTGAGGTGGTAGGCGCCTTTCTCCGACGCGCGCCGCAACCGAGTGATAAAGGCGCACAGGTTGCCGTAGCCCTGCATGTTTTGCGCCAGCACGACCAGCACGCAAGGCGCACCGCCCACATCGCAGGGCTGCATGCAGAACTGCGCCCCCAGCAGCAAGTGCAGGCCCACCGCCTTGGCCGCCACATGGGCACGCACGGCCCCGGCCAGGCTGCACTCGTCGGTCAGCGCCAGCGCCCGGTAGCCCAGCGCGTGGGCCCGCTCCACCAGCTCGTGCGGATGGCTCGCGCCACGCAGAAAGGTGAAGTTCGAGATGCAGCGCAGCTCGGCATAGTCGGGCAAGGACAAAGACGCCATGTCAGTTGCCCCGCCGTACCGGTGGCGCCCCCTCTCCCCCGACCCCTCCCCCACCAGGGGGGAGGGGAGGTGCTATCCCCTCTCCCCTGGTGGGAGAGGGGCAAGGGGAGAGGGGGCGCCGAAGGTTGCTCAGGGGGGTGTTCCTCTTATCCATACACACCCGAGGGACTTGCAAAATTCAAAACCGCAACATGGCGGAAACACTTCGGTGCTCAATATTTGAGCACTTTGCGGTTGTCAGGAAGAATGCGCAGCGCTATCGCATCGATTCCCCCGTGGGTGACCCGCAGTGCTCCCTC
>JAKLLE010000025.1 GCA_023150295.1 Giesbergeria sp.
AAAGCCACAAGGTCATGCGTCAGATGCCGGAGCAATCCGGGCGGGCAGGAAGGCGGCACGGTGAAGCCGGGCCAGACACTGCCAGCGACGAAACCCGAGGTACGTTGCACGAACACCCAGCCACAGGGTCGGCAAAGCCGCTGGCAGGCACAGGAGGCCTGCTGCAGGCAGCGCTGACGAGACAGAACCTGCAGACAGCATGGAAACGGGTCAAGGCCAACAAAGGAGCCGCCGGGGTCGATGGGCTTGACATCGAGCAAACCGCCCAGGTCATACGCCAGAGCTGGCCCGACATCCGCCAAGCGCTGCTGACAGGACGCTACCGGCCCAGCCCGGTACGCAAGGTACTGATTCCCAAACCCGACGGGAGCCAGCGCGAGCTGGGCATCCCCACGGTGATAGATCGGCTGATCCAGCAAGCACTGTTGCAAGTACTGCAACCCCTGATCGATCCCACCTTCAGCGAGCACAGCCACGGATTTCGCCCCGGCAGACGAGCCCACGACGCGGTCAAAGCCGCACGCAAGTTCGTGCAGTCGGGCAAACGCGTGGTGGTGGACGTAGACCTGGCCCAATTCTTTGACCGGGTCAACCACGACATCCTGATCGACAGGCTCAAGAAGCGCACAGACGACGCTGGAGTGATCCGGCTGGTGCGTGCGTACCTGAACGCCGGGATCATGGATGGCGGGGTGGTGGTCGGTCGCCATCTGGGCACGCCGCAAGGCGGGCCACTGTCCCCATTGCTGGCCAATGTGCTGCTCGACGAAGTGGACAAGGCGCTGGAAGGGCGGGGCTACAGCTTCGCGCGCTACGCCGACGACTGCAACGTCTATGTGGGCAGCCAACGCGCAGGTGAACGGGTGATGGCCTACCTCAGGAAGCTGTACGCGGGTTTGAAGCTTCAGATCAACGAAGCCAAAAGTGCGGTGGTCAGCGCCTTCGGGCGCAAGTTCCTGGGGTGCGCGCTGTGGGTAGCCAAGGGCCGGGAAGTCAAATGTGCAGTGGCCCACAAGCCACTGGACAACTTCAAGACCCGCATCCGCCAACTCACGCGCCGATCGGGAGGGCGCAGCATGGCGCAAGTGGTGGAGAAGCTCAGGCCCTACCTGCTGGGCTGGAAGGCCTACTTCGGGTTGGCGCAAACGCCCAAAATCTGGCGAAGGCTGGACGAATGGCTGCGACACCGCCTCAGAGCTATCCAGCTCAGACACTGGAAGCGGCCCAAGGCGATCTATCGGGAACTCAAGGCGCTGGGGGCCTCGGAGGATGTGGCCAAACAGGTGGCGGGCAACTGCCACAGGTGGTGGCGCAACAGTGACGGGGCCATCAAGAGAGTGCTGACCATTGCGTACTTTGACAGGCTGGGAGTACCGCGTTTGTCCTGACCTCAAACTCTCGAACCGCCCGGTGCGGACCCGCATGCCGGGTGGTGTGGCAGGGGTGCAGCCGACAATGGCTGCCCCCTATGCCGATTGTGCTCCGAAGCACGGCATGTCATGCTAGTCAATGAGTCCACGTGGGACAACAAAAAACCCGTTGCTCCAATGGAGTCAACGGGTTTTGGGGTGGCTTGATGCCTTGTGAGATGGCAATTTGGAGCGGGTGAAGGGAATCGAACCCTCGTATGAAGCTTGGGAAGCTGCCGTTCTGCCATTGAACTACACCCGCAAGTATGGTCAGTTGAGGGGCATTGTCGTCAGCATTTCAAAGAAGCTGACTTTTGAAATGTGCACGCACCTCTCCAAAAACGGACGTCAAAAAACTCCCAGACTATTTGGCGCTGGGTGGTTTGTTTTGGCTCCCCGACCTGGGCTCGAACCAGGGACCTACGGATTAACAGTCCGGCGCTCTACCGACTGAGCTATCGGGGAAAATCGGTATGAATTTTTGGCTCCTCGACCTGGGCTCGAACCAGGGACCTACGGATTAACAGTCCGGCGCTCTACCGACTGAGCTATCGAGGAACAAGCCTCATATTATATACACGAAAATCTGGTCTAAACCGCTTGTCGGTGTTGAAAGTGGCTTCAACTGGGTTCGGGGCGCAGCCAGAGCCACACCAATACGCAGGCCATGAAGCTGGTGGCCATGATGGCAACCCAGAGCTTGCTGCTGGTCCAGAAAAGAATGACAGCGCAAACCGTCATCAGAACCGTGGCATTCCATTTGGAACGTCGTCCTACGCGGCCTCCATTGGCCCAGTCGCGCAACATGAGACCGAACAAGGGGTGGTACCAGAGCCATTCATGCAACCGGGGTGAACTGCGTGCAGCGGCCCATGCCGCCATCAGAATGAACACGGTCGTGGGCAGGCCCGGCACGAACACGCCGATCACCCCCAGCCCCAGGCACAGGATGGCAAAGGCCAGCAATGCCCAACGCATCAGCTTGGGCAGTGGTTTGTGCACCGGCGGCGGTGCCACCTTGTTTGGATTGGCCTGGGTTGGGCCGGGAATGGGGTCCATGGGGCAGAAAGGGCGCAATCGCTGGTGTCCATTGTGCCTGTGCTGGCGCTGCATTGGCGGCCCATTCACCCGCCGCCAGGGCGGTTATGCTCGCTTGCATTCGTCCCCAATGGGGTTCACAGCCTTGCCGTACAGCGGCCCTAGCCAGACACATGACCATTCATTCGATTCTCAAGATGGGCGAGGCGCGACTGCTGCGCGTGGCGCGTCCCGTGCAGGAGTTTGATACGCCGGAACTGCGCCAATTGGTGCAGGACATGCTGGACACCATGCGCCACGCCCAAGGCGCCGGATTGGCGGCGCCGCAAATCGGGGTGGATCTGCAGGTGGTGGTGTTTGGGTCGGACAGCGCCAATCCGCGCTATCCCGATCGGCCCTTGGTGCCTTTCACGGTGCTGATCAATCCGGTGGTCACGCCTTTGGGGCCTGAAACGGCCCTGGACTGGGAGGGCTGTCTGTCCGTGCCCGGACTGCGTGGCAAGGTGCCACGCTGGTTGCGCATCCGTTACACCGGGGTTGATCTGCATGGCGGCGCTATCGACCGCGAGGCCGAGGGCTTCCATGCGCGCGTGGTGCAACACGAATGTGACCATCTGGCGGGCATTCTGTACCCCATGCGCATGCAGGACTTCACACAGTTTGGCTTCACAGAGGTGCTCTTTCCGGACATGGCGTCAGTTCAGGAAGACTGATTCTGCAGGTCTTGTCACTCCTGCGGGCTGTAGGCGCGCGAACCGGTGACAAAACTGACCCCTTCGGGGCCTTCAAGGGAAAAGCTGGCACCGCTTCCTTGGGTGACGTCAATGACCAGTTGGCGCGGCTTCAGGTGTTCCCACTGGCTTTCGCTCACGTAAAAAGGGCAGCCACCGATGGTTCCGATGAGCAGGTCATACCGGCTGGGCGTCAGTTCGCCTTCGAGGTAGCACATGGGGCTGCTGCCGTCGCAGCAGCCGTGTGATTGGTAAAACATGAGCGGAACCCCATGCTGTGCCTTGAGCCGTTCGATCAAGGCCAGGGCCTGCGGGGTGGCAACAACGCGGTCGACCATCGTGGCGCTCCTTCGAAAAAAAGGGGCGATCCGCAGACCGCCCCATGAGAACAGGCTTTTCAATGGCCCTCAGAAGAAGCCCAGAGCCTTGGGACTGTAGCTCACCAGCAGGTTCTTGGTCTGTTGGTAGTGGTTCAGCATGACCTTGTGCGTCTCGCGGCCGATGCCCGACTCCTTGTAGCCGCCAAAGGCAGCGTGCGCGGGGTAGGCGTGGTAGCAGTTGGTCCACACGCGGCCAGCCTGGATGCCACGGCCCATGCGGTAGGCCCGGCTGCCGTCACGCGACCACACCCCTGCGCCCAGTCCGTACAGGGTGTCGTTGGCAATGGCCAGGGCTTCGGCTTCGTCCTTGAAGGTGGTGACCGCCAGCACGGGCCCGAAGATCTCTTCCTGGAAGATGCGCATCTTGTTGTTGCCCTTGAACAGGGTGGGTTGGATGTAGTAGCCGCCAGCCAGATCGCCCGGCAGCTGGGCGCGGTCGCCACCGACCAGCACTTGCGCACCTTCTTCCTTGCCCAGGCTCAGATAGCTCTCGATCTTCTTCATTTGCTCGACCGAGGCCTGCGCGCCCATCATGCTGTCGGTGTCCAACGGGCTGCCTTGCTTGATGGCGCGCACGCGTGCCAGGGCGCGGTCCATGAACTTGTCGTAGATCGATTCCTGGATCAGCGCACGCGAAGGGCAGGTGCAAACTTCGCCCTGGTTGAAGGCAAACAGCACCAGACCTTCGATGGCTTTGTCGAAGAAGTCGTCGTCGGCATCGGCCACGTCGGCAAAGAAGATGTTGGGCGACTTGCCGCCCAGTTCCAGCGTCGCCGGGATCAGGTTGTTGGCAGCTGCCTGAGCAATCACCTTGCCGGTGGCTGTGGAGCCGGTGAATGCGATCTTGGCGATGCGGCGGCTCGAAGCCAATGGCATGCCCGCCTCACGACCGTAGCCGTTGACGATGTTCACCACGCCTGCGGGCAGCAGGTCGGCAATCAGCTCGATCAGCACCAGGATGGAGATGGGCGTGGATTCGGCCGGTTTGAGCACCACGCAGTTGCCTGCAGCCAGTGCGGGGGCCAGCTTCCAGGCGGCCATCAGGATGGGGAAGTTCCAGGGAATGATCTGCCCGACTACGCCTAGGGGTTCATGGAAGTGGTAGGCCACTGTGTCGGCATCGATCTCGCTCAGACTGCCTTCCTGCGAGCGCAGGCAGCCTGCGAAATAGCGGAAATGGTCTACGGTGAGCGGGATGTCGGCGTTCAGCGTCTCGCGGATCGCCTTGCCGTTGTCCACGGTTTCGGCGTAGGCCAGTTTCTCAAGGTTTTGCTCGATGCGATCCGCGATCTTGAGCAGAAGGTTGGCGCGCTCACCCGCCGGTGTGCGCCCCCATTGCGCAGCAGCGGCATGGGCGGCATCCAGGGCCAGCTCAATGTCCTCGGCCGTGGAACGTGCTGCCTGTGTGTAAGCCTTGCCGGTGATGGGCGTGAGCACGTCGAAGTACGCGCCCTTGACGGGAGGGACGAACTTGCCACCGATGAAGTTGTCGTAGCGGGCCTTGTATTGGACCTTGGCGTCGGGGGAGCCGGGGGGGGCGTACAGCATCTGAAGTCTCCTTGTGAAATGTGTGAACAGAATCAACCCGCCGCAGTGGCTGCGCGGCGTGTTGTCCCTGTAATGCAGGATGTGTGCCATCCCTGTGCAGGCGCCAAACGCGTTGGAATCTGCAGCCTGGGCGTAGCATGGTGTTCCACCAGACTGTGCCGTTGTGTCTGCCTGTGGCGCACACTGTGCCAAAACGGCACAGTGCGATCGGCTTTCGCGCTGAAGTGGCTGTGCAGACTGGCGCACAATGGATTCATCGCCTCCATGCCGCTGGGGCGATGCCGGAGGCGGCGCACCCGTCCCGGCCCCGACCACAGGAGACAAATGGCCATGCCTTCCTCTGTCTATTCAGAACGCACGGTTCCCGCTGCATTGCGCCGCGCTCGCTGGCACCTGATGAACGCCGGTACCTTGCCTCCGGATTTGATTCCCACAGAGCTGCAGCGCTCCTGGCTGCGCAGTTGGGATGCGGGACTGCAGCCCTGTGGCCGCACACCGGGCGCGCCGCATGCCTCGGGGGCGCAACTGGCCAGGGCACTGGAGCAGCAGCGCGAACTGGTGGCCTATGCCCGACCGGTGATGGAGTTCCTCTTGGAGCAAACCCGTGATACCGACAGCATGGTGGTTTTGGCCGGAACCGATGGAATGCTTCTGCATGCCTCGGGCGATCCCCAGTTCTTGGGCCGTGCCGAGCGGGTGGCCTTGCGCCCCGGCGCCACCTGGAGCGAGCAGTATCGCGGCACCAATGCGATTGGCACGGCGCTGACCGATGATCGTGCCCTTGTGGTGCACGCGCAGGAACATTTTCTGGAGCGCAACGGGTTTTTGACCTGTGCAGCGGCTCCGATTCATGCTGCCGATGGGCGGTTGCTGGGGGTGCTTGATGTCTCTGGTGACCATCGGGGCTACCACCGGCACACCTTGGGTCTGGTGCGTTCGGCGGTGCGGATGATTGAGCACCGTTTGTTCGACACACGGCACGACCCGCGCCACTGGAGCGGGCTGCGCCTGCGCCTGCATGCGCAGCCCGAGGGGCTGGGTACGGTCACCGAAGGTTTGTTGGCCGTGCGCGAAGATGGACTGCTGGTGGGCGCCAGCGTCACGGCGCTTCAACTGCTGGGTTTGCAATGGAGCGACCTGGGCGCTGTGCGGATTGAGCAGGTGCTGGTGGAATCCATGCACCAGTTGCTGGAGTGGTGTCAGCGGCCACCGGCAGTGGCGCGGGTGGTACATACCGTGGCGGGCCACACCATGTGGGTCAAGACAGAAACTGGCCGGGTTCTCCAGGGATCATTCAGCATCTCGCAGGTACACAAGGATACTGCGGCCGTGCCAGAGGATGCGTTGGCACGCATTGATACGGGAGACGCCACGCTGCGCTCTGCAATCGCCCGTGCCCGCAAGGTGGTAGACAAGCCCATCCCCTTGTTGTTGCAGGGTGAGTCGGGCGTGGGCAAAGAAGTCTTTGCACGTGCGCTGCACCAGAGCGGGCCGCGCCAGCACAAGCCCTTTGTTGCCGTCAACTGCGCGGCCTTGCCGGAGTCGCTGATAGAAGCAGAGCTGTTTGGCTACCAGTCCGGCGCTTTCACCGGCGCTCGGCGTGAGGGGGCGCCAGGGCGCGTCCGTGAGGCCGATGGCGGAACCTTGTTCTTGGATGAAATCGGTGACATGCCACTGTCGCTGCAGGCGCGCTTGCTGCGTGTACTGCAAGACCGCGAGGTGACGCCCTTGGGGGGAGGCAAGCCCATTGCCGTCGACTTTGCACTGGTCTGTGCGACCCACCGTCACCTTCCGCGCGAGATCCAGGAAGGCCGTTTCCGGGAGGACCTGTACTACCGCCTCAACGGCCTGACACTGTGCCTGCCCGCACTGCGCGAGAGAACGGACTTCGATCACCTTCTCGACAGCCACCTGCAGAATCTCATGCCGCACAGGCCTTTGACCGTCGCCACGGAGTTGCGCCAGCGGTTGCGCTCGTACCCCTGGCCCGGCAACGTGCGCCAGTTGGCCAGCGCCTTGCGTACCGCGTGTGCATTGCTGGACGCACAGGAGAGCGTGATCGACCGGCACCACCTGCCCGACGACCTGGCATTGGATCTGCGCTCCCAGCCCACGGAGGTGCAGCAGGCACCCCAGGGCGAATTGCCCAGCGACCTGCGCACGCTCTCACACCAGAGCATTGCGCGGGTGCTGCAGTCCTGCGCCGGTAACCATTCGGAAGCTGCTCGCATACTCGGCATTGGTCGCAGCACTCTCTATCGGAAGCTGCGCGAGATGGGCATGGCCCATTGAATGCAGGCGAGGGAACGCTTCGGTTTGTTCAGTGGGCCTTGGGTGTTGCCAGATCCCAGCAAGCCATGAACAGAGCGGCAATCACGGGCCCGATGACAAAACCGTTGATGCCGAACAAGGTCATCCCGCCCAGCGTGGAAATCAGAACCACGTAGTCGGGCATCTTGGTGTCCTTACCTACCAGCAGTGGGCGTAGCAGATTGTCCACCAGACCGATCACTCCCACACCAAAGGCGGTCAGCACGCCTGCCTGCCACAACGCCCCTGTGGCCAAAAAATAGATGGCTACCGGCCCCCAGATCAGACCCGCACCCACGGCGGGCAAGAGGGAGAGGAATGCCATCAGAACCCCCCACAAAACCGGCGCCTGGATACCCAGCACCCAGAAGATGAAGCCGCCCAGCATGCCTTGCGCTGCCGCCACCATCAGGTTGCCTTTGAGCGTGGCTCGGATCACGGTGATGAACTTGGCGCTGAGGTCGCGCTTGTGCTGCTCCTCCAGCGGAATGGCGCGGTGGATGCTTCTGCCCAGCGCATGACCATCGCGCAGCAGGAAGAACAGCAGGTACATCATCACGCCAAAACCTACCGCGAACTGCAGGGTGTTCTGTCCGATGTTCAGGGCCTGGGTGGCAATCACCTGGCCTGCCTGCACCGAGAAGGCCGACAGCTTGTGCTGAACCGCAGCCACACTGGTCAGTTCCATCCGGTCGAGCATGTTGACCAGCCAACTGGGCAACGCCGCAATGACCTGTTCCAGGTAGGCGCCAAAGTTCAACTGGCCCGAACGCAGTCGCTCATAGATGTGCGTGGCTTCCTGGATCAGCGAAATTCCGATCAGGGTCAGCGGAAGAATCACGACCACCAGACACAGCAGCAGCGTGGCCAGCGCCGCCCGGTTTGGTTTGCCAGGCATGCGCAGCAACATGCGCCGATGCAAGGGCATGAACAGGATGGCCAAGGCCACACCCCAGAAAACCGCTTCGTAGTAGGGCCAAAGAATGGCGCCGAACGCCAGCGACACGGCGATCAGCAGAAAAACAAAGGTCTTGTTCTGCAGTGTGGGAGTGTTCATGGACAGCGCAGTCTGTTGAAACAATACGCGAATGTACGTTACCCCGGTGTTCGTGATCGGGGTGGGCGCGTGCGTGCCGTGTCCCGTCTCGCGATAGGAAAAAACCACAAGCGTCCTGGGGCGAACAGTGGCACAATGGCGCCCGTACTCGGCCCTTCCCCAGCCACAGTCGCATCCGCCAACCGGTTCAGCCGTGTCGCGGAAGGTTTTTTCAACCAGCTAATGTCTCCCCAAGGGAGACGGAGGTCAGCGGAACATGAGCGATACGACATCCGTCTATCAAGCCTACCAAGGCAACACCTACCTCTTCGGCGGCAATGCGCCCTATGTCGAAGAGATGTACGAAAACTATCTGGCCAATCCAGGCAGCGTGCCTGACACTTGGCGCGAGTACTTCGATGCGTTGCAGCATGTGCCTGCCGTCGATGGCACGAATGCCCGTGACGTGCCCCACATGCCCGTCATCAATGCCTTTGCCGAGCGTGCCAAGGCCGGTGGCACCAAGGTGGTGGTGGCCAGCGAAGACGCTGAGATGGGCCGCAAGCGCACAGCCGTTCAACAGCTGATTGCCGCTTACCGCAACGTAGGCCAGCGCTGGGCCGATCTGGATCCCCTCAAGCGCACCGAGCGCCCCGCGATTCCCGAACTGGAGCCCTCTTTCTACGGCTTCAGCGATGCCGACCAGGAAACGGTGTTCGACACGGGCAACACCTTTTTTGGCAAAGACAAGATGCCGCTGCGCGAGCTCATCAATGCGCTGCGCGAAACCTATTGCGGCACCCTGGGCGCCGAGTTCATGTACACCTCTGACCAGGCGGAAAAGCGCTGGTGGCAGCAAAAACTGGAGTCCATCCGCAGCAAGCCCCAATTCAGCGCCGAGAAGAAAAAGCAGATCCTCGATCGTCTGACTGCCGCAGAAGGCCTGGAGCGCTTCCTGCACACCAAGTACGTGGGTCAAAAGCGCTTCTCGCTCGAAGGTGGCGAGAGCTTCATCGCCGCCATGGACGAGCTGATCCAGCAGGCCGGCGCCAAGGGCGTGCAGGAAATCGTGATCGGCATGGCCCACCGTGGCCGCCTGAACGTGCTGGTCAACACCCTGGGCAAGATGCCTGCGGACCTGTTTGCCGAATTCGACCACACGGCCCCTGAAGACCTGCCAGCGGGTGATGTGAAGTACCACCAGGGCTTCAGCTCGGACGTTTCCACCCCTGGCGGCCCGGTGCACCTGAGCCTGGCGTTCAACCCCTCCCACCTGGAAATCGTCAACCCCGTGGTCGAAGGTTCGGCCCGTGCCCGCATGGACCGTCGCGGCGACACCCTGGGTGGGCAGGTGCTGCCTGTGCTGGTGCATGGCGACGCCGCTTTTGGCGGTCAGGGCGTCAACCAGGAAACCCTGTGCCTGGCGCAGACCCGTGGCTACACCACCGGCGGCACGGTGCACCTGATCATCAACAACCAGATCGGTTTCACCACTTCCGACCCGCGCGACATGCGTTCCAGCACCTTCTGTACTGACATCGTCAAGATGGTCGAGTCCCCGGTGCTGCATGTCAATGGCGATGATCCTGAAGCTGTGGTGCTGGCTGCACAGCTGGCCCTGGAATACCGCATGGAGTTCCGCCAGGACGTGGTGGTGGATATCACCTGCTTCCGCAAACTGGGGCACAACGAACAGGACACGCCTGCGCTGACCCAGCCGCTGATGTACAAGAAGATTGCGGCCCACCCCGGCACGCGCAAGCTCTATGGTGACAAGCTGGTCACGCAGGGCGTGCTGTCCGCCGAAGGCCCTGATGAAATGGTCAAGGCCTACCGCGCTGCCATGGACGCAGGCAAGCACACGGTCGATCCGGTGCTGACCAACTTCAAGAGCAAGTACGCCGTGGACTGGAGCCCGTTCCTGGGCAAGAAGTGGACCGATACGGGCGATACCGCGATCCCCCTGACCGAATGGAAGCGCCTGGCCGAAAAGCTCACCACGCTGCCCGACACCGTGACCCCGCACCAGTTGGTGAAAAAGGTCTACGACGACCGCGCAGCCATGGGCCGGGGAGAGATCCCCGTGGACTGGGGCATGGGTGAGCACATGGCCTTTGCTTCCCTGGTGGCCAGCGGCTACCCCGTGCGCCTGTCGGGCGAGGACTGCGGCCGTGGCACCTTCACGCACCGCCATGCGGTGATCCACGATCAGAAGCGCGAGAAGTGGGACACCGGCACCTACGTGCCCCTGCAGAACGTGGCCGACAACCAGGCACCGTTCGTCGTGATCGACTCCATCCTGTCCGAAGAGGCGGTGCTGGGCTTCGAATACGGCTATGCCTCCAACGACCCCAACACGCTGGTGATCTGGGAAGCCCAGTTTGGCGACTTCGCCAACGGTGCGCAGGTGGTGATCGACCAGTTCATTGCCTCGGGCGAGGTCAAGTGGGGCCGCGTCAACGGCATCACGCTGATGCTGCCGCATGGCTACGAAGGCCAGGGCCCTGAGCACAGCTCGGCGCGTGTGGAGCGCTTCATGCAGTTGGCTGCCGATACCAACATGCAGATCGTGCAACCCACCACCGCCAGCCAGATCTTCCACGTGCTGCGCCGCCAAATGGTGCGCAACCTGCGCAAGCCCCTGGTCATCTTCACGCCCAAGAGCCTGCTGCGCAACAAGGATGCGACCTCGCCGCTGTCCGAATTCACCAAGGGTGCTTTCCAGACCGTCATTCCCGAGACCAACGAGGACGTGAACAAGAAGGCTGACAAGGTCAAGCGCATCATTGCCTGCTCTGGCAAGGTGTACTACGACCTGGTGAAGAAGCGCACCGAAAAGGGTGCCGACGACGTGGCCATCATCCGCGTGGAGCAGCTCTATCCCTTCCCGCACAAGGCATTCGCCGCCGAACTCAAGAAGTACGCGCACGCCACCGAGATCGTGTGGTGCCAGGATGAGCCACAGAACCAGGGTGCCTGGTTCTTCATCCAACACAACATTCACGAGAACATGCACGAAGGCCAGAAGCTCGGCTACGCCGGCCGTGCGGCCTCTGCGTCGCCTGCCGTGGGCTATTCGCACCTGCACCAGGAGCAGCAAAAGGCCCTGGTCGATGCCGCCTTCGCCAAGCTCAAGGGTTTTGTCCTGACCAAGTAAGGCCGGAAACCCCCTCACTCAGAACAAAACACCTTTTCGGAAAGAAATCAAAATGGCTATCGTAGAAGTCAAAGTTCCCCAGCTGTCCGAGTCCGTGGCCGAAGCCACGATGCTGACCTGGAAGAAGAAAGCCGGTGAGGCCGTTGCTGCCGATGAAATCCTGATCGAGATCGAGACCGACAAGGTCGTGCTCGAAGTGCCCGCGCCCGCTGCCGGTGTGCTGGCCGAGATCGTGGTGGGCGATGGTGGCACCGTCGTGGCCGAGCAGCTCATCGCCAAGATCGACACCGAGGGCAAGGCTGGCGCAGCCGCGCCTGCCGCCGCTGCGGCCGCCCCCGTGGCCGCTGCTGCAGCGCCTGCACCCGCCGCCGCTGCAGCAACGGGTGGTGCCAAGGGCGATGTGGCCATGCCGGCTGCTGCCAAGCTGCTGGCAGATAACAAGCTGTCCGTCGGCGATGTGGCTGGCACCGGCAAGGACGGCCGCGTGACCAAGGGCGACGTGCTGGCTGCCGTGGCGGGCAGTGCCAAGGCGGCTGCCCCGGTTGCGGCCAGTGTGATCCCCACCGGCGTGCCCACCAAGGCACTGCCCCAGGTGGCCGCCCCCGCCGCCCCCAGCCTGGGCGACCGCCCCGAGCAGCGCGTGCCCATGAGCCGCCTGCGTGCGCGCGTGGCCGAGCGTCTGCTGCAATCGCAATCCACCAACGCCATCCTGACCACGTTCAACGAAGTGAACATGGCCCCGGTGATGGAGATGCGCAAGAAGTTCCAGGACGCGTTCACCAAGGAACACGGCGTGAAGATCGGCTTCATGAGCTTCTTCGTCAAGGCTGCCGTGCACGCGCTGAAGAAGTTCCCCGTGCTCAACGCCTCGGTCGATGGCAACGACATCGTGTACCACGGCTATTTCGACATCGGTATCGCCGTGGGTTCGCCCCGTGGCCTGGTGGTGCCCATCCTGCGCAACGCGGACCAGATGAGCTTCGCCGATATCGAGAAGAAGATTGCCGAATTCGGCAAGAAGGCGGCTGAAGGCAAGCTGGGCATTGAAGAAATGACCGGCGGCACCTTCTCCATCTCCAACGGCGGCACGTTCGGCTCGATGATGTCTACCCCCATCATCAACCCGCCGCAGTCGGCCATTCTGGGCGTGCACGCCACCAAGGACCGCGCTGTGGTCGAGAACGGCCAGGTTGTGGTGCGCCCGATGAACTACTTGGCCATGTCCTATGACCACCGCATCATCGACGGCCGCGAAGCCGTGCTGGGCTTGGTCGCCATGAAGGACGCGCTGGAAGACCCGTCCCGCCTGTTGTTTGATATTTGAGATGCAACCCCCTGAGTCGCTTCGCGCCTTCCCCCTTCTCTCGAATTGCTGTGCAATTCGGGAAGGGGGACACCGCCAGCGCGGCGGGGCGGCCCTTGCGCGGCGGTCACTGGTATGGCCGCGCGCGTCTCAAAGGCCGATGGGGGGTGCGCATAGCGCCCTTTGATATGCATTGCATTGACCCACATGTGCGGCTGGCTTGTGCCACGTCCGTCGGTGGGTCTTTCTCCAACTGAACGAACGAGATAACCATGAGCAAACAATTCGACGTCATCGTCATCGGCGGCGGCCCCGGTGGCTACATCGGCGCCATCCGCGCAGCGCAACTGGGCTTCAATGTGGCCTGCATCGACGAGTGGAAGAACGCCGCAGGCGGCCCGGCCCCCGGCGGCACCTGCACCAACGTGGGCTGCATCCCCTCCAAGGCGCTGCTGCAGTCGTCCGAGCATTTCGAGCATGCCAACAAGCATTTCGCCGAACACGGCATCAGCACCGGCAAGGTGACGATGGACGTGGCCAAGATGGTGGGCCGCAAGGACGCCGTGGTGAAGCAGAACAACGACGGCATCCTGTACCTGTTCAAGAAGAACAAGGTCAGCTTCTTCCATGGCCGTGGTTCCTTCGTGAAGGCCGTTCCACCCGGTGAGGGTGGAACCTCCGGTTCCACGGGCGGCTACGAGATCAAGGTCACGGGCGCCGCCGAAGAGACCCTGGTGGGCAAGCAGGTCATCGTCGCGACGGGCTCCAACGCCCGCGCGCTGCCCGGTGTGGCGTTCGACGAGGAGAACATCCTGTCGAACGACGGCGCGCTGCGCATCGGCGCCGTGCCCAAGAAACTGGGCGTGATCGGCTCGGGCGTGATCGGCCTGGAGATGGGCTCGGTCTGGCGCCGCCTGGGTGCCGACGTGACCGTGCTCGAAGGCCTGCCCACCTTCCTGGGCGCCGTGGACGAGCAGATTGCCAAGGAAGCCAAGAAGGCCTTCGACAAGCAGGGCCTGAAGATCGAGCTGGGAGTGAAGATCGGCGAGATCAAGAACAGCAAGAAGGGTGTGAGCGTGGCCTACACCAACGCCAAGGGCGAGGCCGTGGCGCTGGACGTGGACAAGCTCATCGTGTCGATTGGCCGCGTGCCCAACACCATCGGCCTGAACGCCGAGGCCGTGGGCCTGCAGCTCGACGAGCGCGGTGCCATCGTGGTGGACGGCGACTGCAAGACCAACCTTCCCGGCGTCTGGGCCGTGGGCGACGTGGTGCGCGGCCCCATGCTGGCGCACAAGGCCGAGGAAGAGGGCGTGGCCGTGGCCGAGCGCATCGCTGGCCAGCACGGGCATGTCAACTTCAACACCATTCCCTGGGTTATCTACACCAGCCCCGAGATCGCATGGGTAGGCCGCACCGAGCAGCAGCTGAAAGAGCAAGGTGTGAAGTACAAGGCCGGCACGTTCCCGTTCCTGGCCAACGGCCGCGCGCGCGCATTGGGCGACACGACCGGCATGGTCAAGTTCCTGGCTGATGCGGCGACGGACGAGATCCTGGGCGTGCATATCGTGGGCCCCATGGCCTCCGAACTGATCGCCGAGGCTGTGGTGGCCATGGAGTTCAAGGCCAGTGCCGAGGACATCGCGCGCATCTGCCACGCCCACCCGTCCCTGAGCGAAGCGACCAAGGAAGCCGCGCTGGCGGTGGACAAGCGCACCCTCAATTTTTAATTTGAGGTAAAAATGGCTGCTAGCGTCCGTAAATAGGGCGCTAGCAGCTATTGTTTTTATAGCATATGAGCCAGTTTACCAGCGTCAAGGCCGCCTACCAGGCCGAATTGGAGGCCAAGGGTTTCAAAAGCGACCCGGCGCAACTGCGTGCCGTGGAGGCGCTGGACCGCTGCGCGCGCGAATGGGCCGCCTACAAGACGCAGCGCTCCAACGCGCTCAAGAAGCTCATCAACCGGCCTGACATTCCGCGTGGCGTGTACATGTATGGCGGGGTGGGGCGCGGCAAGAGCTTCCTGATGGACTGTTTCTTCAACGCCGTGCCGCTCAAGCGCAAGGTGCGCCTGCATTTCCATGAATTCATGCGCGAGGTGCACCGCGAGCTGGCGGCGCTGCAGGGCACGCAGAACCCGCTGGATGTGCTGGGTCAGCGCATCGCCAAGCGCTACAAGCTCATCTGCTTCGACGAATTCCATGTGGCTGACATCACCGACGCCATGATTCTGCACCGCCTGTTGGCGGCGCTGTTCGAGAACGGCGTGGGCTTTGTCACCACGTCCAATTTCGAGCCCGACGGCCTGTACCCCAACGGCCTGCACCGCGACCGCGTCCTGCCCGCCATTGCACTCCTCAAGCAGAAGCTTGAAGTCATCAACGTGGACAACGGCACCGACTACCGGCGCCGCACGCTGGAACAGGTCAAGCTCTACCACACCCCTCTGGGCCCTGAGGCCGACGCCGCAATGAACGCGGCCTTCGACCAGCTGGCCGAGGTGCGTGACGAAGACCCGATGCTGCACATCGAGGCGCGCGAGATCCAGGCCCGGCGCAAGGCCGGTGGCGTGGTCTGGTTCGATTTCAAAACGCTGTGCGGCGGCCCGCGCTCGCAGAACGACTACCTGGAGATCGCCACGCAGTTTCATGCCGTGCTGCTCTCTGATGTGCCCTACATGCCCGTGAGCATGGCCTCGCCCGCGCGGCGCTTCACCTGGCTAGTGGACGTGCTTTACGACCGCCGCGTCAAGCTGATCCTGTCGGCGGCTGTGGCGCCCGAGCAGCTCTATACCGAAGGCCCGCTGGCCCATGAGTTTCCGCGCACGGTCTCGCGGCTCAACGAGATGCAGTCCAAGGAATTTCTGGCCTTGGAGCGCCGCGTGGTGGACACGGGGCTGACATGAGCAAGCCGGGTTGGCTGGTCTGCGGCCTGGCCTTGCTCGCGCCCTGGGCCACCGTGGGTGCCCAGAACCTGGGTGACAGCGCCCAGGCTGAGCGCGAGCGCATCGCCCGTGAGCGAAGCACGGTACTGCAGCAGCAGGCGCAAGAAGAGGCGCAGTGCCAGCAACGCTTTGCCATTGAAGACTGCCTGCGCGCCGTGCGCCGCAGCGCCCGCGAGCGCCTGACCCGCCTGCGCCAACAGGAGGAGCGCCTGGACGAGGCCCAGCGCCAGGAGCGTGCCCAGCGCCGCCTGCAGGCCAGCGAACAACGCCTGCGGGAGCGCGCCTCCCAAGTGCCTGTACCTGCCGCAAGCGAGGCCCCAGCCAGGCAGCCCAAGGCGGCCCCAGCCCCGGCGCTGAACCCGCAGGTCCACGCACAAAGGCAGCGGCAGGCGCAGGCCGAGAAAGCACAGCGCAGCGCCGCACTGAAGGACGAGGCGGCCACAAACCGCCAGGAACGGTTGGAAAAAGAGGAGACCGCGCGCCGCCGCAAGGCCCAGCGCGACGCCCGCACGGCCGAGGAAGCGGCCCGCGGACGCGCCCCGGCTGCGGCTTTGCCAGCGGCGTCAGTGCCGCAGTGAGCCGCCGCGGGCAGCTATCGGTTCAGACGGCTGCAGGGGGTTTGAAGAACGGTGTGGGTGCGAGCGGTTTCTTCTCTTCCACCAGCGCCTCGATCTTGACGATGGCCAGCGAGAGGTTGTCCCCGGTGCCGCGTGCGCGGATGCGGGCCTTCTCGATCAGGAATTCGGTCGCCTCGCGCGGCGTCAGCGATTCCACCACCGACGCCAGTTCGGTGGGCGAGAAGTAGTGCCATACCCCGTCGCTGCAGGCCAGCAACACGTCGCCCGGCATCAACTGGTGGATCATGTGCGTGGTCATGGGCGGGTCGCTCTCGGTGCCCAGGCAGCCCACCAGAATGTTCGAGTGCGGGTGGGTATTGGCCTCGGCCTCGGTGATTTCGCCCCGATCCACCAGCGCCTGCACATAGGAGTGGTCGCTGGTGCGGTGCATCATGCGACCGTTCTGGAAATGGTAGATGCGCGAGTCGCCCGCGTGGATCCAATGGCAGTCGCCACGCGGGTTGATGAGGAACGCAACGATGGTGCTGTGGGGTTCTTGCTCTGCCGTGATGGCCGTGAGCCGGATCACGATGTGCGACTCCTGCACCAGGTTCTTGAGCATGGCCTGCGCATCGTCGGTTTCGGGCGAATAGCGCTCGAACAACTGGCGGGCCGTCAACATCACCTGGTCAGAAGCCTTGCGCCCGCCACTGCGGCCCCCCATGCCGTCGGCCAGCACGGCCAGCACGCAGCCGTTGTAGCGCGGATGCGACAGCAAGGCCACCTGGTCTTGCTGGTATTCACGGTCACCCTTGTGGATGCCGGTAGAGGCACTGAGGCGAATCGGTCTGGACATTGCGTGGATTGTGGCGTCTGGCGGCCTGCGGAGCCCAGGGTTGGGACACAAGCTCGCTTATTATCGAATGCGCTGTGGCTTTTTTGCCATGGTACTGCGATTCTGTGTCCACACCTCATCCCAGCCCCCCTGGTTCCCTGCAAGAAGCGGTGCAACGCTGCTTTGCCGATGGCAGCCCCTTGGCGCAGGCCTTTGCAGGTTTTCGCCAGCGCCCTGGGCAGACGGCCATGGCACTGGCCGTGGCGGATACGGTGGAGCAGGGTGGGGCGCTGGTGGTCGAGGCAGGCACGGGCGTCGGCAAAACCTATGCCTACCTGGTGCCTGCGCTGCTCAGTGGGGAGCGGGTGCTCGTCTCCACGGCCACCAAGGCCTTGCAGGACCAGTTGTTCAACCGCGACCTGCCCCGGCTGGCGCAGGCCTTGGGCCTGCCGGTGCGCTCGGCCTTGCTCAAGGGCCGTTCCAGCTACCTGTGCCTGCACCGCCTGGAGCAAAGCCGCCAGGACAGCGCTGCCTGCGATGCCAGCGTGGCGCAGGCGCTGGCGCGGGTGGAGACCTGGGCCCAGGCCACCCGCAGTGGTGACTTGGCCGAGCTGCCGGGCCTGGACGAGCGCTCGGCCATCCTCCCCTGGGTGAGCTCCACGCGCGACAACTGCCTGGGCGGCCACTGCCCGCAGTTCCGGCGTTGCCATGTGTTCCAGGCACGGCGCGAGGCCATGGCAGCCGATGTGGTGGTGGTCAACCACCATTTGTTCTTTGCCGATCAGGCCCTGCGCGAGACCGGTATGGCCGAGCTGCTGCCCGAGGTGCGCGTGGTGGTGTTCGACGAGGCCCACCAGATCAAGGAAACCGGGGTGCAGTTTCTGGGACAGTCGCTGGGCAGTGCCCAGGTGATGGATCTGGCACGCGACCTGCGCGGCGCAGGCTTGCAACGCGCCCGTGGCATGGCCGATTGGCAGGGCTTGCACCACGACCTGGAGCAGTTGGCGCGCCGCTTGCGCCTGGCATGCGGCGTGCATCCCGTGGGCACACGGCTGACCTGGACTGACGCCGCGCCACAGGGCGC
Source organism: Giesbergeria sp. (assembly GCA_023150295.1). Taxonomy (GTDB): domain Bacteria; phylum Pseudomonadota; class Gammaproteobacteria; order Burkholderiales; family Burkholderiaceae_C; genus Simplicispira. Next base: position 18,333 of record JAKLLE010000025.1, read on the forward strand.
AGACGCTGCCGAATGGTTCGATGCGCTGGAGGGCTTGGACAAGGTGTGCGCCCAGGCCTGTGAATCTTTGGCCGCCGTCCAGGAAATGGCGCCCGATTTTGTCCGCCTGCATGAGCGCACCCAGGCCCTGCGCGAACTGGCGCAACGCTTTGCCACGCCCGGCCTGGCCGAGGGCGTGCGCTGGGTCGAAGTGGGCCTTCAGGCCCGGCTGGTCGAGGCCCCGCTGGACCTGGCCCCAGTGGTACAGGGCTGGATGCAGCCACACGCTGCTGAACAGGCGCTACCGCCCAGGGCCTGGATCTTCACCTCGGCCACGCTGGGAACGGACGATGCGCTGAGCTGGTTCACCGAGCCCCTGGGGCTGGCCCAGGCGCGCATCCTGCGCTTGCCCAGTCCGTTTGACCTGCAGCGCCAGGCTGCGCTTTACGTGCCACGCAGCCTGCCCCCACCTACCGACGCTGCCCACAGCGCTGCCCTGGGGGCGTGGGTGGCCCCGGTGGCCGCACGCCTGCAAGGCCGCACGCTGGTGCTCACCACCAGCCTTCGGGCCTTGCGTGTGCTGGGCGACGTGTTGCGTGCCCGCGTGCCCGAGTTACAGGTTTTGGTGCAGGGCGAGGGCACGCGGCATGGCCTGATGGAGCGCTTTCGCCAGGGCAGCAGCCTGGGGGCGCCGGGCTGCGTGTTGGTGGCCTCGGTGTCGTTCTGGGAAGGGGTGGATGTACCCGGTGATGCGCTGCAGCTCGTGGTCATCGACAAGCTGCCGTTTCCGGTGCCGACAGACCCCCTGGTGCAGGCGCATGCGCAGCGCTTGCAACAGGCGGGCCGTAGCCCGTTCCGCGACCACGCCTTGCCTGAAGCCGCGGTGGCGCTCAAGCAGGGCGCGGGGCGCCTGATCCGGCACGAGACCGACGAGGGGATTCTGGTGGTGGCCGACACGCGCCTGCTGGATCGAGGCTACGGCAAGCGCCTTTTGGCAGCCCTGCCGCCCCTGCGCAAGCTGGGCTCAGAAGAGGAATTTCACGAGGCGCTGCAGGCGCTGGTCACCAGAGCTTCCACCACGGGTCGCTCTTGCCCTTGAACCCTTGGGCCATGAAGCTGCTGTTGGGGTAGTTCTTGTTCAGCACGCGGCGTGCGTCGTCGCGCAATTGGGCCATGCCCAGTGCGTCGTAGGACAGCACCAGGATGTACAGCGCCTCTTCGTGCGCGGGCACGGCCTCGTAGTCGCTCAACGCCGTTTGTGCGCGTCCAATGGCCGCCACATAGGCGCCGCGCTGGAAGTAGTAGCGCGCCACATGCACCTCGTACTGTGCCAGCGAGTTGATGATGTAAGTCATGCGCAGGCGGGCGTCCTGCGCATAGCGCGAATCTGGGAAGCGCGCCACCAGTTCGCGGAAAGACTCGTAGGAGTCCTTGGCAGCCTTCTGGTCGCGCTCCGACAGATCCTGACGCGACACCCAGGAGAACATGCCCAGGTTGTCGTTGAAGTTGACCAGACCCTTGAGGTACAGCGCGTAGTCAATGGCCGGGCTGGCTGGGTGCAGCTTCATGAAGCGCTCCAGCGTGGCAATGGCCTGTGCCTTTCCGTTGGCTTTGTATTGCGCGTAGGCCTTGTCGAGTTGTGCCTGCTGCGCCAGGGGCGTGCCAGCGGCGCGGCCTTCGAGTTTTTCCAGCAGTGGCACGGCGGCGTCGTAGCCGCCGCTGTTGAGCTCATCGCGTGCCTCGGCGTAGATGCGGTCGGTCGTCCAGCCTGCGGTTTTGTCTTCGGGGCTGCTGGAGCACCCGGTCACCAGCAGGCTGGCGACCAGCAGGGCCGAAACGATGGGAAAAGGGGCTCGCAACATGGCAGGCAGCTTTCTGGCGGGAAGAGGCATGGGTACGGCGGCGCCCACAGGCACCGGCAGGGCTGATTTGCAGCCAGGGGATTGTAGCGATGGCGGGGTAGGCCGCCCGGTCTGCAGGAAATGGCGGCGGGGGCTTTCTACAATGCGGCCATGTTTGTTCATTTGCGCCTGCACACCGAATTCTCCGTGGTGGACGGAGTCAACCGGATTGACGAGGTGGTGGCCAGTGCCGCAGCGGACGGTCAGCCCGCCCTGGCCATCTCCGATTTCAACAACCTCTTTGGCGCCATCAAGTTTTACAAGGCAGCCCGCGGCAAGGGTGTCAAACCGGTGCTGGGCGCCGAAATTGTGATCGAAGGCGAGGGCGGTCTTCCGACCGCGCGCCTGGTGCTGCTGGTGCAGGACAGCCAGGGCTACCTCAACCTGTCCGAGTTGCTGGCGCGCGCCTGGACGCGCAATGCCGCCAAGGGCCAGGCGCTGTGCACCTGGGCCTGGCTGGAGGAGCTTTCGCACGGCCTGATTGTCCTCTCCGGCGCCCAGGCTGGGCCGGTGGGCCAGGCACTGATGCGCGGCGATGAGGCGGGTGCCGCAGACCTTGCGTTGCGGCTGGCGGGCATCTTCCCGCACCGCTTCTACCTGGAGATACAGCGTGCCGGACGCCCCGAGGACGAGCCCCATGTGGCTGCGGCGGTGGGGCTGGCGGCGCGCTTGAGTCTGCCGGTGGTGGCCACCCACCCGGTGCAGTTTGCGACCGCAGAGGATTTCGAAGCGCACGAAGCGCGTGTCTGCATTGCCGAAGGCGAAATTCTGGCCAACCCCCGCCGGGTGCGCCGCTTCACGCGCGAGCAGTATTTCAAGACCAGCGCACAGATGCAGGCCTTGTTTGCCGATCTGCCCTCGGCCCTGGCCAACACGGTGGAAATCGCCAAGCGCTGCAACCTGACCCTGGTGCTGGGCAAGCCGCAGTTGCCCAATTTCCCCATTCCGGCGGGCATGACGATTGAGGAGTTCTTCCGCAAGGTCTCAAACGACGGTTTGGAAGAGCGCCTGCAGCACCTGTACCCCGATGCCGCCGAGCGTGACCGCCAACGCCCGCGCTACATGGAGCGGCTGGAGTTCGAGCTGGGCACCATTCTCAAGATGGGCTTCCCCGGCTACTTTCTCATCGTGGGCGACTTCATCCAGTGGGCCAAGAACAATGGCTGCCCCGTAGGGCCGGGGCGCGGTTCGGGCGCGGGCTCGCTGGTGGCGTATGCGCTCAAGATCACCGACCTGGACCCGCTGCAGTACAACCTGCTGTTCGAGCGCTTTCTGAATCCCGAGCGGGTTTCCATGCCCGACTTCGACATCGACTTCTGCCAGGCCAACCGCGACCGGGTGATCGATTACGTGAAGGAAAAATACGGCAAGGACGCCGTGAGCCAGATTGCCACCTTCGGCACCATGGCAGCCAAGGCCGCCATCCGCGACGTGGGCCGGGTGATGGACCTGAGCTACACGTTTTGTGATGGCATCTCCAAGCTGGTACCGGCCAAGCCCGGCCAGACCTACACCCTGGCCTACCCGCCCGAGACCAAGAAGGAAGGCGACAAGAACAACTACGCGCTGGAGCTTGAACCGATGCTCTACGAACGCGTGCGCAAGGAAGAAGACGTGCGCACCGTCATCGAGATGGCGCAAAAGCTCGAAGGCATGACGCGCAACATCGGTATGCACGCGGGCGGCGTGCTGATTGCGCCGGGCAAGCTCACCGACTTTTGCCCGCTGTACCAGCAGCCGGGCAGCGAGTCGGCCGTGAGCCAGTACGACAAGGACGACGTCGAGGCCATCGGCCTGGTGAAGTTCGACTTTCTGGGCCTGGCCACGCTCACCATCTTGGAGATCGCCAAGGAGTTCATCGTCCAGCGCCACAAGGGCCAGGAGCACTTTGCGTTCGAGAACATCCCACTGGACGACGGCCCCACTTATCGGCTTTTCTCCGAGGGCAAGACTGAAGCCGTGTTCCAGTTTGAAAGCCGGGGCATGCAGGGCATGCTCAAGGAAGCGCGCCCCAGTCGGCTGGAAGACCTGATTGCGCTGAACGCCCTGTACCGCCCCGGTCCCATGGACCTGATTCCCAGCTTTGTGGCGCGCAAGCATGGCAAGGAAGTGGTGGAGTACCCCCACCCGCTGGTCGAGCCCGTGCTGGCCGAAACCTACGGCATCATGGTCTACCAGGAGCAGGTGATGCAGACCGCCCAGGTGCTGGGCGGCTACAGCCTGGGCGGCGCCGACATGCTGCGCCGAGCCATGGGCAAGAAAAAGGCCGAGGAGATGGCCGAGCACCGGGCCATCTTCCGCAAGGGTGCCGCAGAAAAAGGCATTGGCCAGGAGAAGGCCGACGAGGTGTTCGACCTGATGGAGAAGTTCGCGGGCTACGGCTTCAACAAGTCGCACGCCGCCGCGTACTCGCTGCTGGCCTACCACACCGGCTGGCTCAAGGTGCACTACACAGCCGAGTTCTTCTGCGCCAACATGACCGTGGAAATGGACGACACCGACAAGCTCAAGGTGTTGTACGAAGACGCCACCAAGCACTTTGGCATGCAGTTCGAGCCGCCGGACATCAACCGTGGCCGGTACCGCTTCGAGCCCGTGAGCGACACGGTGATTCGCTATGGTCTGGGCGCCGTCAAGGGTACGGGGCAGCAGGCCATCGAAGCCATTGTGGCTGCGCGCGAAGGGCAGGGCGAGGGCCCCAGGGGCAGTGAGCGCGGGCCGTTCACCAGCCTGTTCGACTTCTGTGTGCGCGTGGACCGGGGGCGCATCAACAAGCGCACGGTCGATGCACTGATCAAGGCCGGGGCGTTTGACGGCCTGCACCGCAACCGTGCAGCACTGTCCGCGTCCATCGACCGGGCCTTCGACTACGCCTCGGCCCAGCATTCCAACGCCAACCAGGGCGGTCTGTTCGACATGATGGGCGACGACGCCCAGGGTTCCAGCACCCAGGAGCCCGACCTGACCGAAGTGCCGCCCTGGGGCGTGCGCGAGCAGCTCATGCAGGAAAAAACCGCGCTGGGCTTTTACCTTTCGGGTCACTTGTTTGACGAGGCGGCGCGGGAGCTGGCCAGCTTTGTGCGTACCCGCATTGCCGACCTGGTGGACACCCGTGAAACGCAAACTGTGGCAGGCATCGTGTGCGACTTTCGCGTGGTCAATGGCCAGCGCGGGCGCCAGGGGATTTTTGTGCTGGAGGACGGTGCCGCCCGCGTCGAGGCCTCGGCCAGCGATGCCGTGGTGCAGGCGCACCGCGACCTGCTCAAGGACGACGAACTTGTGGTCGTGACCGGCCGCCTGCAGCCGGGGCGCAATGGCTTTGAGGCACGTTTCATCGTCCAGCAGGTGTACGACCTGGCGGGCGGGCGCTGCCGCTTCGGCAAATACCTGCGCGTGGCGGTGGGCCATCCGCCGCCCGATGTGGCGCGGCTGCTGCGCGAACATCCGCCGCGAAAGGAATCCACCGAGCACGGCGAACTGCAGCATGGTCTGCGTGTGCGCCTGGGAGTGCGCTGCACACAGGACGGCGACAGCGCCTGCGCCGAGCTGCAACTCGGTGAGGCCTTCCGCACCTACCCCACCGACGCCGCATTGGCCGCCTGGCGTGCCCAGGCGGGCGGCGGCGATGTTTCCGTGGTCTACGAATGACCCGGTGAAGCCCCAAGACCTTGAAATAGACCTGAATGGTCAAATTTCTTGGCCCTGCAACTGCAGTTTCTGCTCGCTAGAATGAAATCCATGGCAACCAAACCACCTTCTCCCCCTCCCGGGCCGGTCGTCAAGCCGCCCGTGCCGGACGACGGCGGTTCGGTCGTGCTCGAACGGGTGCCGCAAAAGGTCAAACCCCCGCAGATGTACCAGGTGCTGATGCTCAACGACGACTACACCCCCATGGAGTTTGTCGTGGTGGTACTGCAGGAGTTTTTCCACAAGGACCGCGAAACCGCCACACAGATCATGCTCAAGATCCACCTGGACGGTCGGGGTGTCTGCGGGGTGTACCCGCACGACATCGCACTGACCAAGGTGCATCTGGTGTTGGATGCCGCCAACCAGGCGGGCCATCCCCTGCAATGCGTGTGCGAGCCGGTTGAATAAAGGCCGCTTCGCCCCGAACTACCCCCTTATCCCTGACCTGCAAGCACAAAGGAGTTCACATGATTGCCCAGGAACTGGAAGTCAGCTTGCACATGGCCTTCGTCGAGGCCCGCCAGCAGCGCCACGAGTTCATTACCGTGGAGCATCTGTTGCTTGCACTGCTCGATAACCCCAGCGCTGCCGAGGTGCTACGCGCCTGCGCCGCCAATATTGAGGATTTGCGCACCTCGCTGTCCAACTTCATCAAGGACAACACGCCCCAGGTGGCAGGCACCGATGAGGTGGACACCCAGCCCACACTGGGTTTCCAGCGCGTGATCCAGCGCGCCATCATGCACGTGCAGTCCACGGGCAACGGCAAGAAGGAAGTGACCGGCGCCAACGTGCTGGTGGCCATCTTTGGCGAGAAGGACTCGCACGCCGTGTACTACCTGCACCAGCAGGGCGTCACGCGGCTGGACGTGGTCAACTACATTGCCCACGGCATCAAGAAGGGCGAGCCGCCCGAGCCCGCCAAGGGCGCGGACAACCCGGCCGAGGGCGAGGAGTCTGCTGGTGGCGAGCGCAGCGAAAAGGCCTCGCCCCTGGAGCAGTTCACGCAGAACCTCAACCAATTGGCCAAGGACGGCAAGATCGACCCGCTGATCGGCCGCCACTACGAGGTGGAGCGCACCATCCAGATCCTGTGCCGCCGCCGCAAGAACAACCCGCTGCTGGTGGGCGAGGCTGGCGTGGGCAAGACGGCCATTGCTGAGGGCCTGGCCTGGCGCATCACCCAGAACGATGTGCCCGAGATCCTGGCCGAGGCCACCGTGTACTCGCTCGACATGGGCGCGCTTCTGGCGGGCACCAAATACCGGGGTGACTTTGAGCAGCGCCTCAAGGGCGTGCTCAAGAGCCTCAAGGACAAGCCGCACGCCATCCTGTTCATCGACGAGATCCACACGCTCATCGGTGCGGGTGCAGCCTCGGGTGGCACGCTGGACGCCTCCAACCTGCTCAAGCCCGCGCTCAGCTCGGGCGCGCTCAAGTGCATCGGCGCCACCACCTTCACCGAATACCGTGGCATCTTCGAAAAAGACGCTGCCCTGTCGCGGCGCTTCCAGAAGGTGGATGTGGTCGAGCCCACGGTCCAGGAGACCATCGACATCTTGAAGGGCCTCAAGAGCCGCTTCGAAGAGCACCACAGCGTGAAATACGCCGCTGCAGCCCTGCAGGCTGCCGCCGAACTGAGCGCCAAGTACATCAACGACCGCCACCTGCCCGACAAGGCCATCGACGTGATCGACGAAGCCGGTGCCGCGCAGCGCATTCTGGTGGCTAGCAAGCGCAAGAAGACCATCGGCAAGGCCGAGATCGAGGAAATCGTCGCCAAAATCGCCCGAATCCCGCCCGCCAACGTCAGCAACGACGACCGCAGCAAGCTGCAGACGCTGGAGCGCGACCTCAAGAGCGTGGTCTTCGGCCAGGACAAGGCGCTGGACGTGCTGGCGTCCAGCGTCAAGATGGCGCGCTCGGGCCTGGGCAAGGGCGACAAGCCCATCGGCTCCTTCCTGTTCAGCGGCCCCACGGGCGTGGGCAAGACCGAGGCTGCCAAGCAGCTCGCCTACATCATGGGCGTGGATCTGATCCGCTTCGACATGTCGGAGTACATGGAGCGCCACGCCGTGAGCCGGCTGATTGGCGCGCCCCCCGGCTACGTGGGCTTTGACCAGGGTGGCCTGCTGACCGAGGCGATCACCAAAAAGCCCCATGCCGTGCTGCTGCTCGACGAAATCGAGAAGGCGCACCCCGACATCTTCAACGTGCTGCTGCAGGTGATGGATCACGGCACGCTGACCGACAACAACGGGCGCAAGGCCGACTTCCGCAACGTCATCATCATCATGACGACGAACGCGGGCGCCGAGACCATGAACAAGGCGACCATCGGCTTCACCAACCCGCGCCAGGCGGGCGACGAGATGGGCGACATCAAGCGCCTGTTCACGCCGGAATTCCGCAACCGGCTGGACGCCATCGTGAGCTTCAAGCCGCTGGACGAGCAGATCATCCTGCGCGTGGTGGACAAGTTCCTGCTGCAGCTCGAAACGCAGTTGGCCGAGAAGAAGGTGGAGGTCACCTTCACCGACAACCTGCGCAAGCACCTGGCCAAGAAGGGCTTCGACCCCCTCATGGGTGCGCGCCCCATGCAACGCCTGATCCAGGACACCATCCGCCGCGCCCTGGCCGACGAACTGCTCTTTGGCCGCCTGCAGGACGGTGGCCGCCTGACGGTGGACATCACCCACCAGACCGACGACAAGGGTGTCGAGACTTCCGAGGTGGCGCTGGATATCCAGCCCCTGCCCAAGAAGGACCGCAGCACCAAGTCCGAGCCCGCCGAGCCCGAGGAAGCCACCGCGGATTGACACCGCCCGACGTTTCCTGCGCCCCCACGGCCCTGCCCTGGGGGCTTTTCTTTGATGTGGGTCATACCGGCTTTGCTATCAAAATAATAGCTAGTGGCGCTTGATTGACGGGCGCTTTAGCTGATTTTGTTCATTGCTTGGTGTGAAACGTTTTTGCACAATTTCACGGATTGGTGCAGGCGTGCGCAGGGGCCTGGTTGCGGCACACTGCGCATTTGCTCAGGAGTACCACCGTGACGCGAATTCCTCCATCCACCTTCGTTCAGCGCCTGTGCAGCCGGGGCGGTCGTCTTGTCTTGCTGTGCCTGGGCGCTGCGGTGGTGGCTTGTGGCGGTGACGGTGGCGGTGGCGGTGCGGATGGGCAAGCGCCCGATCCGGTGGTTCCCGCGCCTGCCACACCCAGCAATCCGCCTGGGGGAGCCCCAGGCAACGGCACCTATGGCAACCTGAGCGCAGCGGCACTGGGGGTGGGTGCATCTCTCAACGGCGCGTTGCCGTTTCCAGCCAGCAACGCCTGGAACACCAACATCAGCGCCCAGCCGGTCGATCCGAACTCCGACGCGCTGATCGCCAGCATCGGCCTGGACCGGGGACTGCACCCCGACTTTGGTGCCGGGCGGTACGAGGGGCAGCCCATCGGCATTCCGTACATGGTGGTGGCGGGCACCCAGGCGCGGGTGGCCATGCAGTTCACCGACTACGCTTCGGAGAGCGACCCGGGGCCCTATCCGTTTCCGCCCAATGCGCCCATCGAGGGCGGGCCGGGCAGCACGGGCGACCGCCATGTGATCGTCATTGACCGCGACAACCACCGGCTGTACGAAACCGCCAACAGCTACCCCCAGCCCGACGGCAGCTGGCGTGCATCGGGGGGCGCGGTGTTCCACCTCGACAGCAACAATGTGCGCCCCACGGCGCAACCGCGCTGGACCAGTGCCGACGCAGCGGGCCTGCCCATCTTCCCTGGGCTGGTGCGCTACGACGAGGCGTCGCTGGGCCCGGGCGGCATCCGCCATGCGCTGCGCTTTACGGTGAGCCGAACACGCCGCGCCTATGTGCCGCCGGCCACGCACTGGGCGTCGAGCAACACCAGTCCCGACCTGCCACCCATGGGCATGCGCGTGCGGCTCAAGGCCAGCTATGCCATTCCTGCGGGTTTTTCCAGCGAAACCCGCGCCATTCTCACGGCCCTGCAGACCTACGGAATGATGGTGGCCGACAACGGCTCCAACTGGTACCTCAGTGGCGCACCGGATGAGCGCTGGAACAACGACCGCCTGGTGTCCGAGCTGCGCCAGGTGGCGGGTCGCAACTTCGAGGTGGTGCGCATGGACGGGTTGGTACTGCCGTAGCGCAGCCCCCGCGCATCACTCCGCCAGCGCCTCCAGCACCTCGGTCTCGATCTGGATCTGGCGCTGGTTGTTCTGCAGTTCCGGGCCTTGTACCAAGAAGGTGTCTTCCACACGCTCGCCCAGCGTGCTGACCTTGGCCAGTTGCACGCTCAGCCCGTGCCGGGCCAGCACGCGCGCCACGAGGTAGAGCAGGCCGGCGCGGTCGCTGGCCGAGATGCCCAGCAGCCAGCGCTGGGCTTTTTCATCGGGGCGCAGCGTTACGCGTGGGGTGATGGGGAAGCTTTTCACGCGGCGTGACACACGCTTGCGCCCCGGCTCGGGCAGCGGGCCGCCCTGCACGATGGCGTGGCTGAGGTCGTTCTCCACCATGTGCGTGAGTTCGCGGTAGTGGCCTTGCAGCGTGGCGCTGACGACCTGGAAGGTGTCCAGCGCGTAGCCGTTGTGTGCCGTGTGCACGCGGGCATCGAGAATGGAGAAGCCCGCGCGGTCGAAGTAGCCGCAGATGCGCGCGAACAGGTCGCTCTGGTCGGGGGCGTACACCAGCACCTGCAGCCCGTCGCCCGCCAGCGACTGGCGGGCGCGCACCACGGGCTGTTGGGTGCCCACGTGGCGCGAGAGGTGGCGCGTGTGCCAGGCAATGTCGGCCGCCTCGTGGCGCATGAAGTAGCTCACGTCCAGTGTGTCCCAGAGCTTTTTTTGTGCCTCGAAGGGCAGGGCGCTCAGGGCCAGCAGCACCAGGGCTTCGCGCTTGCGGGCTTCGACGATGGCCTGCGCGTCGGGCGCGCGCCCGCCCAGCACGCGCAGGGTGGCGCGGTACAGGTCCTCCAGCAGCTTGCCCTTCCAGGCATTCCACACCTTGGGGCTGGTGCCCCGGATGTCGGCCACGGTGAGCAAGTACAGCGCGGTGAGGTAGCGCTCATTGCCCACGCGTTGGGCAAAGGCGGTGATGACGTCGGGGTCGGACAGATCCTGCTTCTGGGCCACCTGGCTCATGGTGAGGTGCTCGCGCACCAGGAATTCGATGAGCCTGGCATCCTCGCGCTCCACGCCGTGCTGACGGCAGAAGCGCCTGGCCTCCACACCGCCAATCTGCGAGTGGTCGCCGCCGCGGCCCTTGCCGATGTCGTGGAACAGCGCGGCCACGAACAGCAGCCAGGGCTTGTCCCAGCCGCCCGCGAGCTGCGAGCAGAACGGGTACTCATGCGCATGCTCGGCAATGAAGAAGCGCCGCACGTTGCGCAGCACCATGAGGATGTGCTGGTCCACCGTGTAGGCGTGGAACAGGTCGTGCTGCATCTGCCCCACGATGCGCCGGAACGGCCACAGGTAGCGCCCGAGCACCGAGGTCTGGTTCATCAGCCGCATGGCGTGCGTGATGCCCGAGGGCTGCTGCAGGATGCGCAGGAAGGCCGAGCGGTTCACCGGGTCGCGCCGGAAGGCAGCGTCCATCACGCCGCGTGCGTTGTACAGCGCGCGCAGCGTGCGCGCCGAGAGGTTCTGCAGCCCGGTGGAGCTTTGGTAGAGCAGGAAGGTTTCGAGGATGGCGTGCGGGTCGCGCTGGTACAGGTCGTCGCTGGCCACCTCGATCAGACCGTTCTTGTCCAGAAAGCGCGCGTTGATGGGCTGGGGCGCCTGCGTGGGCGGGTTCAGGCGTTCTTCGATGTTGAGCAACAGGATCTGGCTCAGTTGCGTGACCGCCTTGGCCGCCCAGTAGTAGCGCCGCATCAGCGTCTCGCTGGCGCGCAGCGGAAAGCGCGCGCCCTCGGGGGTTTGCGAGCGGTAGCCAAAGGATTCGGCCACGGCGGTCTGCAGGTCGAACACCAGCCGGTCTTCGCGTCGCCCGGCCATGGCGTGCAGGCGTGCGCGGATGAGAAACAGCAGTGCCTCGTTGCGCTGGATCTGGCGCACCTCGTACGGTGTGGCCAGTCCGCTGTGGGCCAGTTCGTCCCAGCGCTTGCCCAGGCCGGCGGCGCGCGCCACCCATAGGATCAGGTGCAGGTCGCGCAGGCCACCGGGCGATTCCTTGCAGTTGGGCTCGAGCGCGTAAGGGGTGTTTTCGTGTTTGGTGTGGCGCTGGCGCATCTCCAGCGTCTTGGCCACCAGAAAGGCGTGCGGGTCGAGCTGCGCACCAAATTGGTGCTCAAAGCGTGCAAACAGGGCGGCGTCGCCGCAAATGCGCCGTGCTTCGAGCAGTGAGGTCTGCACCGTCACATCATTGGCGGCTTCGCTCAGGCATTCTTCCACGCTGCGCACGCTGGAGCCGATCTCCAGCCCGGCATCCCAGCAACTGCGGATGAAGGCCTCCACCTGCTCGCGCACCGTGTCCGGTGCGGGCAGGTCGGTGGGCAGCAGCACCAGCACATCGATGTCGGAGTGCGGAAACAACTGCTCGCGCCCAAAGCCGCCCACGGCGGCCAGGGTCAGGCCGGGCGGCAGACCGGCGCGCTGCCACAGGGTGGTGAGCAACCCGTCGGCCAGTCGCGAGAACTTGCGCAGCAGCACATGGATGCCACGGGTCGATGCGCCCTCGGCCTGCAGGCTGGCCAGCAGGGCGGCTTTGTGTTGGCGGTAGGCGTCGCGCAGGGCTTGGAGTTCGGTCATGGCGTCACCCCATGCAAGAAGCGTGCGCGCGAATCTTAGGTCGCTGTGGCTGTAACGAAGGAGGGGAGTGCAGGCGAGCCCTCGGAAAGCGTCATCACCTCGTAGCCCGTGGGCGTGACCAGCACCGTGTGCTCCCACTGGGCCGACAGGCTGTGGTCCTTGGTGACGATGGTCCAGCCGTCATTGCCCAGCTCCTTGATGTCACGGCGCCCGGCGTTGATCATGGGCTCGATGGTGAACACCATGCCCGGCTTGAGCTCTTCGAGCGTGCCGGGGCGGCCGTAGTGCAGCACCTGCGGTTCTTCGTGGAAGTTCTTGCCGATGCCATGGCCGCAGAATTCGCGCACGATGGAAAAACCGTGCCCTTCAGCGAACTTCTGGATCGCATGGCCAATGTCGCCAAGGCGTGCGCCGGGCCTGACCTGCACGATACCGTGCCACATGGCCTCGAAGGTGATGGCGCACAGGCGCTTGGCGGCGATGGAACATTCGCCGATCAGGTACATGCGGCTGTTGTCGCCGTACCAGCCCTCGTCGGTGATGACGGTGACGTCCACGTTGACGATGTCGCCTTTCTTGAGCGGCTTGTCGTTGGGAATGCCATGGCACACCACATGGTTGACCGAGGTGCACAGCGAGGCCGGGTAGGCCGGGTAGCCCGGCGGCTGGTAGCCAATGGTGGCCGAGCGCGTGCCCTGGCGGGCCATGCACTCGGCGCCCAGGCGGTCGATCTCAGCGGTGGTGATGCCCGGCTTGATGTGCGGGGCGATGTAGTCCAGAACTTCCGAGGCGAGGCGGCAGGCCTTGCGCATGCCAGCGATGCCCTCGGCGTCTTTGATGGTGATGCTCATGCGACCGGATTATCCCATCGGCCCGTGCGATACGCTGGTGTCGGCCCCAAGCCCTTCGCACCGCCCGGTAAAATCGCGGGTTCCCGTGGCAACGCCGCAAAACCGCCTGCCTGCAGGCGCCTCCTCTCCCACACCACCCACCCAGGCCGTCAAAGTGACCTTGCACCTGACCACGATTGCGGGCGGCAACGCCCTCAGCCCCTTTCGCGCCCAGCAACTCCAGCCCGCACTCGAAGCCATCCACCCGAAGATTGCCGCCATTGCGGCGCGCTTCGTGCACCTGGTGGCCACGGATGCCCCCCCCACGCCCGAGCAGCACCAGCGCCTGGCCGCGCTGCTGACCTACGGCGACCCGTACCAGGGCCCGCTGGATGGCGCCGCCATCGTCGTCACGCCGCGCCTGGGCACGGTGTCGCCCTGGGCCTCCAAGGCCACCGACATTGCGCGCAACTGCGGCCTGCAGGTGCGCCGTGTGGAACGTGCCGTGGAATACCGCGTGCAGATGCAGCACGGCCTGCTGAGCCGCCCCACGCTGTCGCAAGAGCAACTGGCCCAGGTGGCCGCGCTCTTGCACGACCGCATGACCGAGTCGGTGCTGTTCGACCTGGCCGACGCGCAGGCCCTGTTCTCCGAATTGCCGCCCCAGCCCATGGAGCATGTGGACGTGCTGGCCGGCGGCCGCGCCGCGCTGGAGGCCGCCAATACCCAATGGGGCCTGGCGCTGGCCGATGACGAAATCGACTACCTCGTCAACGCCTTCCAGGGGCTCAAGCGCAACCCCACCGACGTGGAGCTGATGATGTTCGCGCAGGCCAACAGCGAGCACTGCCGCCACAAGATCTTCAACGCCCAGTTCACCATCGACGGCGTGGCGCAGGAGAAAAGCCTGTTCGGCATGATCCGCCACACGCACCAGACCAGCCCGCAGCATACCGTGGTGGCCTACTCCGACAACGCCTCGGTGATGGAAGGCCACCAGGTCGAGCGTTTTGTGGCAAAAATGGCCTCTGGCGCCCAAGGGGTAAGCGCAAGCAGCTATCAAAAAGAGAGCGTTCTGCAGCATGTGCTGATGAAGGTGGAAACGCACAACCACCCCACGGCCATTTCGCCCTTCCCCGGCGCTTCCACCGGCGCGGGCGGCGAGATCCGCGACGAAGGCGCCACCGGGCGCGGTTCCGAGCCCAAGGCGGGCCTCACGGGCTTTACCGTGTCCAAGCTGTGGGGCGGCCTGAGCGACCAGCCCGGCGGCAAGCCCGAGCACATCGCCAGCCCGCTGCAGATCATGACCGAGGGGCCGCTGGGCGGCGCCGCGTTCAACAACGAATTCGGGCGCCCCAATCTGGCGGGCTACTTCCGCGAGTATGAGCAGCAGGTGGGCGGCGTGCAGCGCGGCTACCACAAGCCCATCATGATCGCGGGCGGCCTGGGCAGCATCGACGCACGGCTCACGCAGAAGATCGAATTCCCCGCCGGCACGCTGCTGGTGCAATTGGGCGGCCCCGGCATGCGCATCGGCATGGGCGGCGGTGCGGCCAGCTCCATGGCCACGGGGCAGAACGCCGCAGAGCTGGACTTTGACTCCGTGCAGCGCGGCAACCCCGAGATCGAGCGCCGCGCGCAGGAGGTCATCAACCACTGCTGGGCGCAGGGCGAGGCCAACCCCATCCTGGCCATCCACGACGTGGGCGCGGGCGGCCTGTCCAACGCCTTCCCCGAGCTGACCAACGACGCGGGCCGGGGTGCACGCTTCGACCTGCGCGCCGTGCCGCTCGAAGAATCGGGCCTGGCGCCCAAGGAAATCTGGTCCAACGAAAGTCAGGAGCGCTACGTCCTGGCCATCGCGCCCGAGTCGCTGGAACTGTTCCGCGCCTTCTGTGAGCGCGAGCGCTGTCCCTTCGCCGTGATCGGCACCGCCACCGAAGAGCGCCAGCTCGTGCTGGAAGACACCGCCGCGCAGGCCGCCGACCAGAAGTTGCCGGTGGACATGCCCATGTCCGTGCTGCTGGGCAAGCCGCCCAAGATGCACCGGGACGTGACCACCGTGCAGCGCCAGTTCACGCCCATCGACCTGACCGGCGTGCCGCTGCAGAAGGCCGTGATCGATGTGCTGAGCCACCCCACCGTGGCGTCCAAGCGCTTCCTCATCACCATCGGCGACCGCACCGTGGGCGGCCTCACGCACCGCGACCAGATGGTCGGCCCCTGGCAGGTGCCCGTGGCCGACTGCGCCGTCACGCTGTCCGATTACAAGGGCTTCGCCGGCGAGGCCATGGCCATCGGCGAGCGCACGCCGCTGGCCGCCATCAACGCCCCGGCCTCGGGCCGCATGGCGGTGGCCGAAGCCATCACCAACCTGCTGGCCGCGCCCATCGAACTGCCGCGCGTCAAGCTCAGCGCCAACTGGATGGCCGCCTGCGGTGAGAGCGGCGAAGACGCCGCGCTGTACGAAACCGTCAAGGCCGTGGGCATGGAGCTGTGCCCGCAACTGGGCATCAGCATCCCCGTGGGCAAGGACAGCCTGTCCATGCGCACGCAGTGGAAGGATGGCGACGCGCAGAAGAAGGTGGTCTCGCCCGTCAGCCTGATCGTGAGCAGCTTCGCCACGCTGCAGGACGTGCGCGGCACGCTCACGCCGCAGCTCGACGCGGCCGAGGAAGACACCACCCTGGTGCTCATCGATCTGGGCCGGGGCAAGCACCGCATGGGCGGCAGCATCCTGGGCCAGGTGCTGAACCAGGCGGGCGACGAGGTGCCTGACCTGGACGACGCGCAAGACCTGGTGCGCCTGGTGGACGCCGTGAACGCGCTGCGCGCCAAGGGCCAGATCCTGGCCTACCATGACCGCAGCGACGGCGGCCTGCTCGCAGCCGTGGCCGAGATGGCCTTTGCGGGCCACGTGGGCGTGGCGCTGAACGTGGACATGCTGGTCACCGAAGGCGACGGCATCCACGACAGCCGCATGGACACCGGCGACGCCAAGAACTGGGCGCAGCAGGTGGGCGGGCGGCGCGACGAGCTGACGCTCAAGGCGCTGTTCAGCGAGGAACTGGGCGTGGTGCTGCAAGTGCGCACCGCCGAGCGCAACGACGTCATGCAGACCCTGCGCGCGCACGGCCTCGCGCCCTGCAGCCATTTCGTGGGCAAGACGCGGCCCGCAGCCAGCCCCATCGCCGCGGGCAAGGGCGAACTGCAGGTGTGGCGCGACGCCAAGGCCATCTTCAGTGCCAAGCTCGAAGACCTGCACCAGGTCTGGGACGCCGTGAGCTGGAAGATCTGCCAGCGCCGCGACAACCCCGCCTGCGCCGACGCCGAACACGCGGCAGCCGGTGCGCCGGGCGATGCGGGCCTGCATGTGCACCTGACGTTCGACCCCGCGCAGGACGTGGCCGCGCCGTACCTCAACCTCGCCAAACCCAAGGTGGCCGTGCTGCGCGAGCAGGGCGTGAACTCGCACGTGGAAATGGCCTACGCCTTCACCGAGGCGGGCTTCGAGGCGCACGACGTGCACATGACCGACCTGCAGAGCGGCCGCGCGCGCCTGGAGGACTTCAAGGGCATCGTGGCCTGCGGGGGTTTTAGCTACGGCGACACGCTGGGCGCGGGCATCGGCTGGGCGCGTTCCATCACCTTCAACCAGGTGCTGGCCGAGCAGTTCCAGGGCTTCTTTGCGCGCCAGGACACCTTTGGCCTGGGCGTGTGCAACGGCTGCCAGATGTTTGCCGAACTGGCCGACATCATCCCCGGCGCGCAGGATTGGCCGCGCTTCACCACCAACCAGAGCGAGCGCTTCGAGGCCCGCCTGTCGCTGGTGGAAGTGCTCGAATCCCCGAGCCTGTTCCTGCAAGGCATGGCGGGCAGCCGCCTGCCCATCGCCGTGGCGCACGGTGAGGGCTTTGCCAACTTCAAATACCGTGGCAACGCCGACAAGGCCATCGCCGCCATGCGCTTCGTGGACCACGCAGGCGCGGCCACCGAGCAGTACCCGTTCAACCCCAACGGCAGCCCTGGCGGCCTGACGGCGGTGACCACTGCGGACGGCCGCTTCACGGCCATGATGCCGCACCCCGAGCGCGTGTTCCGCAACATCCAGATGAGCTGGATGGACCACGCTGCCGCAGGCGGCCCCAGCGCCTTCAGCCCCTGGATGCGCCTGTGGCGCAATGCGCGCAAGTGGGTGGGGTGAGTTGCTCTATGTGCTATGAAAATGAGAGCGTCTAACGTTTGATATATAGGCGTCAGAGGCTTTTTTCTATTGTGATCTAGGCGATGCTTGGAGATTTGGTGAGAGTGCCAAGTGTCCGGCGGTGGTGTCAGTTGCGCGCTGGTAGTGTGGCTGACGGCTTCACGTATGAAAACCAACACATCAAGGGCCAGTTCCACCATGGAAACCACTGAACTGATTCAACGTGCCATTCAGGATGGCCATCTCCAACTTATCGCTAGTGGGAAAACTGAGAAAGTCCGCTATGTCGCGGTGAATCACGCCGAAAAATGGTCCGATCCTGAAGAGAGGGTTCGCGCGGCCTATTTCGCCGAACTAATCTATCGCTACGGCTACGACCCGGAATGCATCGGCGTTGAGATCACCGTACCGGATCGCGTGCCATCTGACCGGGCAGACATTGTGGTGTTCCGCGACAAAGCGCGTACCAAGCCCTACGCAGTCATCGAATGCAAGCGCGACGCGGTGACCGACAACGAATTCAAGCAAGCCATAGAGCAAGCTTTCGGCAACGGCCATGCTCATAAATTCCGCGCGGAATACGTCGGCGTTGTGGCCGGTCAGACTCGTGCATTCTTTGATTGCTCAGATCGCTACGGCGCACTGGAGCGAGACGAGAACGTCATTGCCGATCTGCCCGAGCAATACGGCAAGCCAGAAGAATTCAAGTACTATTACAAAGCCCAGAACAAGCCGGACATTGGCGCAGTCAGCCGTGACGACCTCATCAAGACGATCCGCAAATGCCACCAGACCCTGTGGGGCGGTGGTCGCCTGTCTCCACCGATGGCATTCGGCGAGTTAACCAAACTCATCTTCCTGAAAACGCGGGACGAGAAAGCCCCGCGCAAAAAAGGCGAACCCTACGCCTTTCAGATCAAGACGAACGAAACCAACAAGCGCCTGGCTGCCCGCATCAAGGCGCTTTACGACATTGAGCGACAAAACGAGCCCGATGTTTTCAATGAAGACATCAAGATCGATGAAACCACGCTCAAGAACGTCGTCCTTCACTTGGAAAGCGTGAACCTGACCGCCACCGATTTGGACACAAAGGGCGTGGCGTTCGAACAGTTCATGGACGGCTTTTTCAAAGGCGATTTCGGCCAGTACTTCACGCCGCGCAACATCATCGCCTTCGCCATCCAGATGCTCGACATCAAGGCCGAGGATGACGTGATTGACCCGGCCTGTGGTTCAGGTGGCTTCCTGCTGCACGCGCTGGATCACGTGCGCAAACTTGCGGGCCAGTACTACGACGAAGACAGCAAAGAACACTTCAACTACTGGCACAGCTTTGCAGAAAAGCGCCTCTTCGGCATCGAGATCAACGAAGAGATTGCCCGTGTAGCCAAGATGAACATGATCGTGCACGACGACGGCCACACCAACGTCATCGGCAACGACGCGCTGGAGCCATTGGGCGCGATCGCGCAAAAGAACAGCGCCTTTGCCAAAGTCATGGGCATCTACCGCGAAACCGAGTTCAACCCCGAGACGGGCAAGAACGAGGAAGTCGTCAAACGCGACGAGAAGAAGGGCTTCACCAAGATCCCGACCAATCCACCGTTTGGTGCAGTCATTAAAGAAGAGCTGCACTCCTACCTCAAGAGCTATGAGCTCTCACGCTACATAGGCAAAGGCGGCAAGGACGAAGACGACCCTGAGGATGACAGCGCCGACCCCAAGGCGGGCAAGAAATCCATCAAACAACGCGCCAGCGTCAAGACCGAGGTCATCTACTGCGAACGCATCTGGCAACTGCTCAAGCCGGGCGGCCATGCCGCCGTGGTGCTGCCGGATGGCTTGCTCACCAATGCCAGCCTGCAAGGTGTGCGCGATTGGTTGCTGGAGCGCTTCAAGGTGCTGGCCGTGGTCAGCCTGCCGCAGTTCGCTTTTGCGCACTTCGGCGCGGGTGTGAAATCCAGCGTCGTGTTTTTGGAAAAGCGCCAGCCCGGCACGCAAGCCAGTGACGATGAAGCCATCTTCATGGCCATGGCTGAGAACATTGGCTACGACGCCACCGGCCGCGTCACCTACCAGGTCGAGGTTATAGAAGAGGTGCCCGAGCAGCGCCGCGTGGAGCGCCAGCGCTGCGACCTGTTTGATTGGAAAGTGGAATTCGACTGGGTGCCCGGCGAAGGCAAGAAACCGGGCCGCTGGAGTGAACGCCACCGCAAGGTCATAGAGAGCAGTGGACTCTTGGCGCAGTACGATAGCTTCAAGAAGAACCCCGAACCTTTTTTCGTCTAACCCCCGTCCCCGCAGGGCAAGCGATTTGCTTTGCGGTGAGGCGGGGGGAGATAGTCAAAAACCTTAGCTTTAGATTTGCTGAGTTTGTTGCTGCCATCAGCATACTGAAGCACTTGCCATCAGGTTTTTCTTCACTAGAACTGAAAGCGCTGCTAGCGGAGCCACTGGCAAATGGCATTTTCAAGCGACCAAATGAATTTGGTCAAGGCATGCGCTTAGTGAACGTTTTTGATCTGTACCAAAGCACATCGGTTATCGAAAATGCGCTTGATCGTGTTCCCGTCACTGAGGACGAATACAAGCGCTTCAACGCTAAGAAGGGCGACGTTTTTTTCTGCCGTTCATCAATCAAGCCCGAGGGTGTGGGTTGGACTTCGTATTTGGAAAATGAAGAAGAGCGGTCCGTTTTTGAGTGTCACCTCATCCGTGCACGCGTAGATCAAGCGCAGATCAACCCTGCATATCTCTCCAATTATTTGAGGGGAACAATATCTCGGAAATATATTCTGGCCCATGCCAACGTAACAACAATGGCAACGATTGCTCAGGGTGTCGTTGAGGCAATACCAATCGTATTGCCTCCGCTGGACGTCCAGAATCGTCTCGTGAATGAACTCGACGCAGCCCGAGCCCAGCGGGATCGAGCACTGGCAGAGGCAGATCGTTTGCTGAATTCGATTGATGATCTGGTCAAGCGCCTGCTGCGCCTACCTGATCTGCCATCGCCTGCTCACGCTGGCTACGCCATTCGCCTAAGTTTGGCGAAAGAGTCTTCGACGATTTCAGCCGATTACTTCCACCCCGAGCGAATGCTGGCTCTGCGAGCAATTCAGGCCCTGCCAAATGCAGCGTTAGGTACCTTGGTGAGCTTTGAGCGACAGCTGGGAACCAACTCGGGCGATGCGCGTTACATCGGACTGGCGTCAGTGGCTAGCAACACCGGACAGCTTACGGACGCAGTAGAAACCGCAACAGGTCAATGCTTCGCTTTCGAGAAGGATGACGTGCTTTATGGTCGTCTTCGCCCCTATCTCAACAAGGTTTGGTTGTCCGCGTTTTCTGGAGTGTGCTCAACCGAGTTCCATGTAATGCGAGTGCTTAACCAACAAGCACTACTGCCAACTTATCTGGCCGTGGTCATGCGTACTCAGCTCATCGTGGCGCAGACCAAACACATGATGACCGGAAACACGCACCCCCGATTGGCCAATGAGGATGTGGTGAATCTACTGATCCCACTTGCAGATAAAGCAACTCAGCAGCGCATCGTGGACGAAACCTTGGCTTGTCAGGCTGAAGCGGCGCGGCTGCGCACACATGCCGACACCGTCTGGCAACAAGCCCGTGAACGCTTCGAACAACAACTTTTGAAGGGAGACGCCTCGTGATCCTCTCGGGCATCTTGCACACATCACTGGGTGGCTTCACGGTCATCCGTGGCGTTGCGCCGCTGGGTGAGCTGGCGCGCTGCTCGCGCTTCGATTCAGCCTATCAGCGCAACCTGATCGAAACCCACCGCAGCGAAATCCAGCAATTCCTGGCCGACCGGCAGTTTCTTTTTTTCCCTGAGGTGGTGCTGTCGGCCTCGCTGAACTTCGACTATGCCAAGGCACGCGGCAAGAGCGTTCAGCCGCTAGGCGATCTATTCACTGGCAAGGGCTTCACGTCCAATGTCGATGGCTTGTCGGTACGGGTAGTCAAGACCAAGTTGCCTAAGGCGTTGGAGGTTGTGGGCGGCAGTGCCGCCCCCACGCTGGCGTTTATTGATGTCCCTGAGGATCAGTTGGGGGAAGCAAATGGCCTGCGCCTGTTCCGTATCGATGGTAACCACCGCCTAAGCGCGGCGCGGGATCTCAAACCCGGCGATGCCACCTATCAGCTCGACACCCCTTATTGCATCGTGCTGCATCAGGACCCCACTGAGAAGCAGCGCTTCGAAAAGGTGGTGTTCCACAACATCAACGCCAAACAGATTCCGCTGACCTCCGAGGAAAACCTGCGCCTGATCTTGCAGACAGGTGACGGCGCACTGTTCAGCGACGAGGATTTGCTCACCAAGCCTAGCTTTGGTGCCGCCTACTGGCTGGCGCGGCATCTCCTGCCCGAGTTCAATGCGGCTTTTCTGAGCGGGCTGACTAAGCACTTCGAGAACAAGCACACCTTGGCCTTGAGCCTGGCGCAGTTTCTGATAGCCAAGGAGGCTGTGGCGGGCGGTACCGAAGTGGCAGCACTTCAACCCGAAGTTGAGCGTGTGCGCCGAGCCCTGATCGCGGTGAATGCGTGCTACAGCGCCGCAGCCAGCCAAACCTTGCGCGAATCGGCCTGCCACGGGGTACTGACAGCTTTCGTTTACTTCGCGCTCAAGAACGAAGGGCGGCAACTGCCCGCATTTACGCGCTGGATCGAAAGCAACCGCATCGACCGGCTGAGCCCGGCCACCACCACGCGCGTCTTGGGTTACCACTACCACTTGGGCCGCACGCAAGCGGTGGACGCGGCGAGCTTGATGGATGTATTCGAAAGCGTGCTCACGGCGCGCAGCCGCGAAGTGTTTGTCTCGATGCAGTTCGGCACCCCGGCGGGTGAGGAGCCTGTCTACAAAGCGATCAAGGAAGCCATCGATGCGATAAATGCCAAACATGGGTTGCTGGCGGACTTGGCCCTGTGCCCGGTTCGCATCGATCATGTGAACAAAGGCCACAGCTACACGATTGCCGATGAGATTCTGAAGGTGGTCAACGGCTGCGGGCTGCTCATCGCAGACCTGACACAGGGCAACAAAAACGTCTACCACGAGATTGGCTTCTTGATGGGCCTGAACCAAGGTCGTACGGCAGCACAAGACAACTTCATCCTGCTGGCAGACAACAAGCAAATCCAGAGCGATGCGGCCATTGGATTCAACCTGCGGCACTGGCAGCAGGTGCGTTTTGATGACCCGCTCGACCTCAAAACCAAGCTGGTGCCATCGTTGGAGCAACATTTCCGGTTGGGAGGGAGTGCGCCATGAAACGCGGTAAGCCATCAGTGCCCGTGAAGACAACCGAGGTTTCGCTCCTCCGCTCTTCGGCGGCTGAGTACTTGACCTTCGTCGCCGCAAGCGGCCAGGGGGGCGTCGAGGCGGTCTATGCAGACGAGAGCATCTGGATCACCCAGAAAATGATGGGCTTGCTCTACGATGTCAACGTGCGTACGGTAAATGGGCACCTGAAAAAAATCTTTGCCGACAGCGAGTTGCAGGAAGATGCAGTTATCCGGAAATTCCGGATAACTGCCGCCGACGGCAAGACCTACAACACCCAGCACTACAAACTGCCCGCCATCATCGCCGTGGGCTACAAGGTCAATTCCGAGCGGGCGGTGCAGTTCCGCAAATGGGCCACGGGCATCATTGAGCAATTCACCATCAAAGCCTACGTGATGGATGATGAGCGCATCAAGGCCGGTGGCTCTGTCCTTACCGATCAGTATTTTGAAGAGCAATTGCAGCGCATCCGCGAGATTCGCGTCTCGGAGCGCAAGTTCTATCAAAAGATCACAGACATTTACGCCACGGCGATTGACTACGACGTGACGGCGCAAGCCACGAAGCGATTCTTCGCCACTGTGCAAAACAAGCTGCACTGGGCCATTCACGGCCAGACGGCAGCCGAGGTGGTTTACCACCGCGCCAATGCCGATCAGCCCCACATGGGTTTGACCTCCTGGAAAGACGCGCCGCTGGGCAAAATTCAGAAGTTCGATGTGGTGGTGGCCAAGAATTACCTGACCGAAGCCGAGATGGCACAGCTTTCGCGCCTGGTGAACGCCTATCTGGATGTGGCAGAAGACATGGCGCAGCGCAAGATTCCCATGACCATGCAGGACTGGGAAACCCGTCTCAACCGCTTCATCGAAGCCACAGACCGGGAAGTGCTGCAGGACGCGGGCAAGGTCACGGCAGAGATCGCCAAGACCCATGCCGAATGCGAGTTTGAGAAATACCGCATCGTTCAAGATCGCTTGTTCGAGAGCGACTTCGACCGGCTGCTCCAGCGGATGGAGGCTGACGATGCATCGTTCAATGGTGAGTAGCAGGCTTCATTGTTTGCTATCAAAAATATAGCTGCTGGCGCTTTATATATAAGCGCCAGGTGCCAATTTAGTTACTTTTTTTAAGGACCATCCCATGGCCGGAGCCAGTTTGCTAGCCTTGCTTGACGACATTGCCACCATCCTCGACGACGTGGCCGTGATGACCAAGGTGGCCGCCAAGAAGAGTGCCGCAGTGGCCGACGATGTGGCAGCCATGACCAAGGTGGCCACGCAGAAGACGGCGGGGGTGCTGGGCGACGACCTGGCGCTCAACGCCCAGCAGGTCACGGGGGTGAACGCAGACCGCGAGCTGCCCGTGGTCTGGGCCGTGGCCAAGGGCTCGCTGGTGAACAAGGCCATTTTGGTGCCGGCGGCGCTGGCCATCAGCGCGTTTGTGCCCATGCTCATCACGCCGCTGCTGATGCTGGGCGGCGCCTTCCTGTGCTTCGAGGGGGTGGAGAAACTGGCGCACAAGTTCCTGCACAGCGAAGCCGAGGACGCGGCCGAGCACGAGAGCCATGTGAAGGCCAATGCCAACCCGGCGGTGGACCTGGTGGCTTTCGAGAAGGACAAGATCAAGGGCGCGGTGCGTACCGATTTCATCCTGTCGGCAGAAATCATTGTCATCGCGCTGGGCACGGTGGCCACGGCTCCGTTCCTGCAGCAGGTGGCCGTGCTGGTGGGCATCGCCATCCTGATGACGGTGGGCGTCTACGGCCTGGTGGGCGGCATCGTCAAGCTAGACGACCTGGGCCTGTGGCTCAGCGGCAAGACCAGCAGCGCCGCGCAGGCCTTGGGCCGTGGCCTGCTGGCGGCGGCGCCGTGGCTGATGAAGTTCCTCTCGGTGGCCGGCACGGCCGCCATGTTCCTGGTGGGCGGCGGCATTCTGGTGCATGGCATCGCGCCGCTGCACCACGCCATCGAGGGCGCGGGCGCCGCCGTGGCGCAGGGCGCGCTGGGCGGTCTGTGGCAGGCGCTGACTACCAACGGGCTCAATGGCGTGGCGGGCATCGTGGCTGGCGCCCTGGTGCTGGGCGCCGTCACCGTGGTGCAGAAGCTGCGCAAGCGCTGAAATTTGTAATCACTTCACCAACTCCATCAGCTTGCCGAAGCTGTCCACCACGTCGTACTTGACCTGCTCCGGGGCGAACTTCTCGTTGATGTCGTCGAAGAACTTTCGGGCGCACTTGATCTTGGTTTTCTCGATCTCGCGCAGCTCCATGCTGGACATCGAGCCCTTGGTTTCGGCCACGAAGTAGACGTGTTTGACTGCGCCTTCCTTGAACGAGATGGCCCAGTCGGGGTTGTAGTCGCCCACTGGCGTTGGGATTAGGAATCCGCGCGGCAGCTTGGCGTAGACCACGACATCGCCACTGGTGTCCAGCTCCTTCACGAACTGGCGTTCGATATTGGAGTCGGTCAGCACGTAGTCGTAGATGTGCCGTTGCAGCTTGTCGCCAGCCTTGCTGAAGTCCTGCTTGGTCAGGCCCGCCGTGAAGATGTCGAGGTCGAACTTGTCTTCCACCGGGTCATAGGCCAAGTGCTCGATGATGACCGTGGCCTTCTGCTCGTTGATCAGGTGGATGGCCTCGGCGATGAAGCTCTCGGGGTTGGTCTTGAACTGCGCGAAGACCGCGACGTTCATGCCCTTCAGGATCTCGGC
This sequence comes from Giesbergeria sp., assembly GCA_023150295.1. GTDB lineage: Bacteria > Pseudomonadota > Gammaproteobacteria > Burkholderiales > Burkholderiaceae_C > Simplicispira. The sequence continues at coordinate 43,738 of JAKLLE010000025.1, forward strand.
AATCGTGCGCCGGGTGAGCTGCGTGCCTTCTGCCAGTTTGCCGATCAGGTCGTACTTGACGGCCGAGTGCACCGACAGGCGGTTGACCTCGGTTTCAGTGGCCTTGAGCTTGAACGCCTCGCCAGACTTGATGCCGTCGTAAGTGACGGCCTCGGTCTGCTCGCCGCGCTGGATCGTGTACTGCAACGGCGTGACGCGAAGGCCCGCGTCTTTGTCGTTCAACACGGCCACGGCCTTCTGGACCAGCTCGGCCTCTTCGAAGCTGACGCTGTAGGCCGCCTTGCGGTTGATGCGGCTCCACAGAGCTTTGAACTCCTGCTTGTCGAAGTTGGCGTTGAGCGGGTTCTTCTTGGGTTTGCGGTCGTCGCCGATCTCGGGCAACTGGCTGGCACTGAACACGCTGTCGATCAGCTGGTAGACCTGAGCCGCATACGGCTTCAGCTCTGGCGGCAGTTCGGCCAATGTCTCGGCCTTCTTCGCGTCGTGATATGTGCCGGTGATGCGGTCGGCATCGTCGGTGTAGTCGTTCTTGAGCAGGTACTTGTAGATCTGCTTGGCCAGCTGCGGGGAGACTTCCACGTCACCGAAAGCCGTCTTCAACACCTTGCCAGTGAAGAAGGCTTCATCGGCCACCTTCGGACGAGCAGACAGCGAATCGCTGATGTCCTTCTGCAGCGCCGCGACGAAGTCTTTGTAGCTCTCGCTGGCCACCACAGTGAGCACGTTCACATCATGAACGATGGCCGGATGGTCCATGCGGTCGCCGTGCTGGTTGACGGACAGGCGCAGGCCGCGGCCGACTTCCTGGCGGCGCGAGATGGTGTTGTCGCTGTGCTTGAGCGCGCAGATGACGAACACATTGGGGTTGTCCCAGCCTTCGCGCAGCGCCGAGTGCGAGAAGATGAAGCGCACCGGCTCGGCGAGGCTGAGCAGTTGCTCTTTCTTGCGAAGAATGAGGTCGTAGGCCTCCACGTCGTTGGATAGGCCCGCGTTTTCGCCGCGTTTCTCGACGTCCGGATCAACGTCGCGCTTGGTCTTCTTGTCGATGGAGAAGTAGCCGCTATGGGTCCGCTCGGCGGTGATGCCCTTGAGGTACTTGACGTAGGGCGTCTCGTCCAGATCCAGCATCTCGTTGAGGTACAGGTTGTATTCCTCTTCGAAGATGCGGGCGTACTCGCCTTTCTCGTCTGGCTGCGAGTAGTCCCTGTACTTGGCCACCTCGTCGATGAAGTACAGCGTCAGGACCTTCACGCCTTGCTGGAACAGGGCCTGCTCCTTGTCGAAGTGGGCCTTGATCGCCTCGCGAATCTGGATGCTGCGCAGCGCGGCCTCGGTCACGTCGCCGGTGGCATCACCCACCGTCAACTGAAGCCCGTTGGTGAAGCTCAGCGTGTCGGTGTTGGCGTTGATGTCCGACACCACGAAGCCGTCGCGGTACTGGTCCAACCCGTTCGAGAAGCCGTCTGAAAAGAGGTTGTCGCCCTTGCTCAGCTTCTTGACCACGCGCTTGATGTTGCCGCCTGCCAGCTTCTGCTCGAACTCGACGCGAGCCTCGGGCGGCTTCTTGCTCGAAATTTCGATGGATTGCAGGTACAGGTAGCCCGCAGTGCCCGCCAGGCCCTTCACCGCGATGCCGCGCACGGCGATCTTCTTCACCAGCTTCTGGTTGTAGGCGTCCAGCGCGTCCAGGCGGTGAATCTTGTTGTGCGTCGTCTTGTGCGTGGCTGAGTAGCGCAGCACCATCAAGGCCTTGAACTCCTCCAAGGATTTCAAGGTCTGCGCACCTTCCATCTTCTGCGGCTCGTCCAGGATCAGGATGGGCCGGTTCGCACTGATGACATCAATCGGGCGGCGCGACTGGAAGTCGTCCAGCACCTCGTAAATACGGCGGTTGTCTGCCCCACGGGCGGCAAAGGCCTGCACGTTGATGACCATCACGTTGATGCCCGCATCCGACGAAAAGCTCTCCAGGTGGTGCAGCTGCTTGGAGTTGTAGATGAAGAAGCGCGCCCTCTTCTGGTAGGTCTCCAGGAAGTGCTCGGCGGTGATCTCCAGCGACTTGGCCACGCCCTCACGGATGGCGATACTGGGCACGACGATGATGAACTTGCTCCAGCCATAGCGGCGGTTCAGCTCAAAGATCGTCTTGATGTAGCAGTAGGTCTTGCCCGTGCCCGTTTCCATCTCCACGTCGAGGTTGACGCGGGCGACCTTGTTCTTCACCAGCGTGTCGGACACGGGCAGGTTCTGGCCGCGCTGCACTTGCTGGATGTTGTCCAGCAAGGCCGGATCGGTCAACGCCAGATCCGCGTTCTTGAAGCCGTCCTCGGTGCCCAGCGTAGTGCCCAAGGTTTGTCCACGTGCTGCGCGACCGGGGTCGATGCGATAGCTGATGGCCTCCGCTGATGCGGGTGGCTGGCCCTTGAAGCAGTCCACCACGGCTTGCACCGCCGCAGACTGGTAGGCCTGGGTTTTGAACTTGAGTTTCATCGCCAGCCCTTCAGATGCATTTCACTTCGGTGGCAGGCGACAGCAGCTTAAAGATTTGCTCCACGTTGATCTTGACCGAGCTGTCTTTGAAGCCCGCGTCGCGGAACACGGCGCGCAGTGGCTGTACCTTGGTCAGCTCTTTCACGAAGTCCTCATCGACGCCGCCATGACCATCAAAGCAAGCCGCCAGTGCATTGCCGTCGACCAGGAAAACGTCCTTGCCTTGAATGGTCTGCTTGGAGATGGGCAGCGCAAGGTCAACGCCCCAATCGAGCATCACTTGGAACAACAGGTCCTCCGGCGTACGGTCCGGCTTGATGTTATCTACATGTCACATCCCGGACGATCATAGGGCCGCCTCTTGAACAAGTGCGGATGAGAGTGGTGCCACTCCTTCATGGCCTGCATGGGTGTTTTGCTCTTCAAAGCGGACTGGGGTAACTGGTGGTTGTACAGCGCCACAT